>DFCG01000091.1:0-2603 GCA_002367455.1 Acinetobacter sp. UBA3060
AGCGCATTGAAAGAATGCGTGGAGAGCATGTGCACTTCATCGATCAGGTAGACTTTAAAGCGACCTTGAGTCGGTGCATAAGGCACATTGTCGAGCAACTCACGGGTATCTTCCACCTTGGTGCGTGACGCCGCATCAATTTCAATCAGGTCAATAAAACGACCTTCATTGACTGCGGTACAGGTCGCACAGACTTCACATGGGGTCGAGGTAATACCGGTCTCGCAGTTCAAGCACTTCGCCAAAATACGTGCAATCGTGGTTTTTCCGACACCACGTGTTCCCGTAAACAAATAGGCATGATGCAAACGGCCACGTTCGAGCGCGCTGGTTAAAGCACGTGATACATGGTTTTGCCCCACCAATTCATTGAAATTACGAGGACGGTATTTTCGCGCAAGTACTTGATACATGTATGCTCCTTTTTACAGGTCTAAGCATACTGTTTTTTTATGAAATAGTGAAATGAATGCCGGTTTATAAAGAATAAAAATCCCTTAATCAAACTCATTGAAAAAGGGATATAAAACAAATGCTTTTTTAAAATTAGACGGATTCAAACAAGATAAAGTCACTTTGCATCTGGTAGCGTTTGCCTGTTTGATCTTCACGAATTTCCAGAACATGCTTTTTCAGATCGACATAGAGCAGATTTCGGGTATCGACATTCAGCAGTTCAATCTTTTGTTGTGATTCATCCTGAAACCGAATCTGCCCACTCATCGTTTCAATTTTATTATGTCCACTTAAACTTTCACGCTGTAAAGTAAAGGTCTGATCTTCATTCAAGGTCAAGGCCACTGCCATACCCGGACAATCTTCACAACTTGAAAAACATCCCATACATGGCGTCGTGCCCTGATAACTCCCAACCCAGGCAGGAATCTGAGCTTTGGCTTCCATCACCGTTTTTGCAGCCGGCTGATTCGGCTCCTGACATCCGAACAACGCACTGCTTGCGACCAGAGGAATCACCAGCACTTTTTTCATTACTTCACACCACAGCCATGGACTGCGCGACAAAATAACATATTTAGCTAACGGGCTAAACTCCCAAATCAGGGATATTTAGCGCCAGCCTTTGCGACCGGTCAGTACCGCATCCGCACAGCGCAAGGTTTCTTGCGTCAGGCCCCAAAGACGGTAATCTCCAGTTAATGAACCTGTCGGGAAATTATGCGTATAGGCAAAACTCAAACCGCGCTCAGGATCGCACCAGGCACCAGAGCCATTAAACCCCATATGACCAAAACCTTTAGAGGCTTTTCCTAAAGTGAGAACACGGTGATAACCCAAGCGCCAGTGCATCGGTAAAGGCATGATCCGATCGCGTGTTTTGTACTGCACCTGACTCAGTCGCTGGAACACCTCAGGCGAAATCAGTTGCTGACCTTGCCATTCACCATGACTGGCCAGCATGGCATAGATTTTTGCCAGACTCTCTGCGGTAAAGACACCGTTAGCAGATGGGATAATGGCTTTTAGACCCTTTTCACTAAAGAAACTAAATTTCTTCATGCCTTTGGGAATCATTGCATCCTGAAAATCCTGTGGACTCTGACCACTCCATACTAAGGCTCGTTCCATCAGGTTGGGTTTTCTTTGCATATTTTTTTTCACAGGCTGTGCTTGAGACTTGGCTACTTTAGGCTTTGAAATGGGTAAAGCCACCCGAGCTAACTCATTCGTCGGTACGCTAAAATAAGCACCATTTAATTGTAATGATTGAACCAGATATTCCTGCATCAGTGCACCCAGTTTTTTACCAGTCGCTTTTTCTAATGCCCCACCCACCTGCCAGCCAAAAGTCAGCGGTTGATAAGCGACATCTGTAGCAACCTGAAATCGTGGTTCAGCCGCCGCAATCCGGTCCAGCATCTGTGACCAGTCCGCCATTTCAGTGGCATCATCAATGATATTACGGATATCAAACAATCCGCTTTGATGACTCAGCATATGCGCCAGAGTAATATTTTCTTTACCCTTTTGTGCAAATTCAGGCCAGTATTCTGCAACCGGTCGATCATAATCCAAAAATCCCTGACTCACCAGAATGTGCGCCAAAGTCGCCAGTACACCTTTGCCTGTAGAATAACACAGCGACATGGTATCGGGCTGCCAGTTTTCAGTGACAGACTTTTTACCGGTATAAATATCGACGACCTTTTGTCCCTCAAAATATACCACCAGTGCGGCACCACCCTGTTCGGTACGTGCATCCTGCAAACGGCTAAACTGACGGGCAAGATCGCTAAAATGCTCATCGACATTACCCTGATAATTGTGCTGATCAGCAAACAGATAATCTTTAATTGGCTGCATCATTCTATCCATAGAATATTGATCCCTTAAAATGAAAAAGCCTAAATCAGATTTAGGCTTTTGATCCAGATTTAAATCGCTTTGATATGACCGGTGACATGCGGTTTTTGGCTCTTACTGTTTCGAATCAGGAAATCTGTCTCATTCGCTGCCTGCGCGGTCAGGAACTCAACTTTAGATGGCAAGTACATCGGCAACTTGAACCAGACATCAACTTCATAAGCATCTGGCAATGACAGATTCGCCAGTGCTTTGGCTTTGCTCCACATACCATGTGCAAT
>DFCG01000064.1:0-8585 GCA_002367455.1 Acinetobacter sp. UBA3060
CTCTCTATCCCCACCATCATATTAAAGCAAGGCGAGTGCCTTGCTTTTTTATTGCCTGAAATTTGGTAAAGCTGTTGTTATTTATGCGGTATTGTATTCTGATTTCAAGCACTGGTTCAGACATTATTTATCAATAATAGTTTCAGTATTCTGAATGCCTATGTTGATCAAGATTAGAAATTCATTTGAGTTTTAATTTAAAATGCTGGAATTGAATCGAAATGATTAAAAATAACGAATGGGCAGTCATATCCTAAAATGAATCAAATTTTCGGCAGAAATTTTATAAAAAATTAAAAAATAGAACTAACTGTTTATTTTATAGCGGAATAGACTGTGAATGCTTGTAAAATCGCTTGTCAATGCCGGTCTATCTCTATAATATACACAGCCATTGGGGACGTGGCGAAATTGGTAGACGCACTGGATTTAGGTTCCAGCGCCGCGAGGTGTGAGAGTTCGAGTCTCTCCGTCCCCACCAATCAATATTTGGGTAACTGGATATTGGGTGGAAGTAGAGGATTGGTGTAATGGTAGCATGACGGTCTCCAAAACCGTTCGTCAAGGTTCGAATCCTTGATCCTCTGCCAAAGTTTGAAAGAAATCCAACGCTAAGTTGGTACCCTGATGGGGACGTGGCGAAATTGGTAGACGCACTGGATTTAGGTTCCAGCGCCGCGAGGTGTGAGAGTTCGAGTCTCTCCGTCCCCACCATCATATTAAAGCAAGGCAGATGCCTTGCTTTTTTATTGCCTAAAATTTACTGAACAAAGAAAAGCCCATCGAAATGGGCTGAATAACTGGAGAATAGCGCTGTTGAATCAGTGGAAAGATTAATTTATTTTTCTGTTCTTAAAGAAGCAATCAGGCTTTTAAATGATCTTCAAATTCCTCGCCTAGTTGTAGTGCCAAGGCATTACCTGCCAGATCACAGGTCACCAGGCCATATTCTTTCTTGAAACTGAAACTGAAACCACGATCATCCGCCAGGGTGCGTACCGAATATCCTAATTTTTCTAACCATAGTCGAAATGCAATCAAATTTTTCGCTTTAACCACTTTTTTCACGAGATCACTCCTTCATCATTGTTAAATCTTAAATAAGGGTGAAAAATTATCTTTTAAAGGGCAAATGCCTTTATTTAAATTAATTTAAATGAATTTGTGTATATAGTGAACATCGGTTGATTAAGAAAAAATCAATTTAAACGTTAAGTAAATGATTTTTATCATATTGAATAGGTTGTAACTAAATATTAAGCTTTTATAAGCTATAAATTTGGATAATTAATTTTCTAATTCAATAGCTTATTAGGGAAACAGGTTATTTCCTAATTTTATCAACCGTATGAGATAGAGAATTTCAGATCTACAATGAGAAAATTAAAATCCAATCGACTTATTTATTAAAAGAATACCGGCTGCTGGTTTTCTGATCTTTAACCTGATTTGCATGCTTTATACTGTCTGAAATGTAATTCTCAACTGAATACTCATACCATGACTGAATTAACCATTGAAGACTATGTGAATCAGAAAATTGAATTGATGCAGCAGCAGGGACTTGAGCCGGTTGCGGTGATGTTAGGACATGAAGACTGGTTGAGCTTTAGTGTTCAGTCGAAAGTGGCCTATACGCCTTTCGGCAGTGCCCGTCGTTATCAGCCTGCTTTAGATGGCTTGCTACTGGTACGTATTGATGAAATGCAGGCNNTTTTAAAGTTGAACGACAGAACTAATGTCATACTCTGAAAGCAGACATTTTATTTCTATTTTGGTTTACAGTTTAATTTTGAATAATGCCCATTATATTAAATGGGTGCAAATGAGAGAGGGTATCTAAATCTCACTTGTCAAAAATAGACAGTATAGACAGTATAGACAGTATAGACAGTGAATCGTTCATGAAGTACATGGTTAAATATCCCAATATTACAAGCCATATCAGGATAATAATTCCTGCTGCCCAACGGTTTATAGGCCTTTCAACTAAGGTTTCTGCAAGAATTCTACAATCATCTACAATGTTTTGTGGGGTAAGCTTGATAACTAATAAAATACCTAAAGGTACAATAATAATATCGTCTAAATACCCAAGTACGGGAATAAAATCTGGAATTAAATCAATTGGTGAGAAGGCATAAGCAGCAATAATTAAAGCTAAAAACTTTACAGAATTGGGCGTTCGCTTGTCTTTTGCAATAAGCCAAACAACCAAGATGTCTTTTTTAATTGATTTAGCCCATTGTTTGATTCTTTGATACATAGCAAATATTAAAAGAACTATAGAGATTTAATCATAAGAGAGTTTTCTTAAAACAATATAGATTTTTATTATCCTATTACGATTTTCTAAAATTAACATAATACGCGTTATACGAAATGCTATTTTTTATTTTATACAACTTATATGTTTAGCGTATAAGTGAAAGCCCAATTCAAGTAAATTGGGCTTTTTAAATAATTTATTAGGTTCCATGTTGATTATTTAAGCAATGTTCCGTGAATTTATTTAATTTTAATAAACATCATCCTATTTTTTGTGAGTCATTATTTCATATGTTAGAACTGAAATTGGTTCCTAAAAAATAGGGGACGTGGTTGATTATAAGAAAGGAAAAATGGCACAGAAAGACATTTTTTAGATGGAGGTTCAACTTACTCCGACTTGTGTAAAAGTTGTACGTGCCTTTCAATGACATTCTATGCATCGCAAATGAAAAAAAAGTGAGTCGGCTGAAGATTGATCTTCAGCTTTGAATCCCGTTTAAAACTGATCTTTGAGAGTTCTTAAGCGCTGGAATTCTTCCACGCTTTCTGCACGTAGAAAAGGATTGGTTTGCAATTCATCTTCAATACTACTTGGCAGCGTGCACTGGCCTACCATACGCAAACGCTCAATCTGCTCGAAGCGTTCCAGAATCGCTGGATTGTCCGGTTCGACATGCTTGGCAAACTGTGCATTTGACAGAGTGTATTCATGAGTGCAATACACCTGCGTGCGCGGCGGCAAGGCGGCCAGACGGGACAGAGAATGATACATCTGTGAATAGGTGCCTTCAAAAACCCGGCCACAGCCCATGGCAAATAAGGTATCACCGCAGAACAGCACATCAATAGCATCAATAAAATACACAATATGGCCGAGGGTATGCCCGGGTACAGCAATCACCTGGATATCTATTCCATGAAAATTAAAATGTTCTTCATGCCCAAGCGGATGGGTGATAAACGGAATTTTGCTTAATTCTGCCCGTGGTCCATACACGGGCAAATTTTGCCCCTGAATTAAACCCGGCACACCGCCGATATGATCTTTATGCCAGTGAGTCAGCCAGATTTGACTTACAGTTAAACCGTGTTCGGCACAATAGTCTTGTACCAATTCTGCTTCGGTTGGATCAATCACAGCCACCTGATGCGACGCGGTATGTTCAAGCAACCAGATATAATTTTGCAGTGAATTCTGGACATCAATACAGTGAATTTTAAAGGGTGTCATAGCACATCACATCAAATGAAGATTATAGATAAAGTAGCATAATTTCGGATACTCTGGTGCTGGTTGATATCGTCTGATCATCCGCGATTACTTTCATTTATTCCAAATTTGAAAAATTTATAATTCCGGATCATCAATGCTCACCGCATTGCCGATGGTGTAAAAATGCCCGCCGGCTACATGATGAATACTTTTCCACTCTTCATCCACTTCATGATAATGCCAGTGGCCGTCGCGGAAGACCCGATCATCGGCATAGGCTGCAATCACCTTGCCTATAAACAGGTCATGCATTTGCTGGTTATGCGGCTCAGGAATCATCTCGCAGAGTATCCAGGCCGCACAGCCTTGTACTACAGGAATATCAGCATCAGGAAAATGAAATAGTTCTACTCCGGATTGTGCCAGTTTGTCCGGCACATCATGCAGGCTCTGCGTACCCAGACGATAGACCATATTCAGTTGTTTCAATGTTGGAATTTGCAGCGCGAAATAACCTGAATTTTCAATAATATTTCGGGTTTTGGTGCTTTTATCCAGAACCACAGTCACTTTTGCGGGGCTGAATTCCAATGCGCATGCCCAGGCTGCTGCCATAACATCTGTATCCTGCTGATCTTGAGCAGATACCAGTACAGTAGGGCCATGGGTAATCAGACGATAAGCTTTTTCTAAGGGAACGCTTTGAATATGGGAGTTTGTCATGCAGCACCATTTGCTCTATTTATTTAACAGGCCAGATTAATGAGATCATTAACATATTCAAGTTCATTCTTGCAAAAAAGCTTTTAAACTAGAGATCGTTATATTCAGGAATTCAAAAAATGAAAATGTACCAGGTCGATGCGTTTACCACGGAACTGTTTAAAGGCAATCCTGCAGCCGTGATTGTGCTGGATGAATGGCTCGAAGATGGTCTGATGCAAAATATCGCCTTGGAAAATAATCTGTCCGAAACGGCTTTTGTTAAAGTCATCGATAGCGATAATTATGCCATCCTCTGGTTTACGCCAACCAAGGAAGTGGATTTTTGTGGTCATGCGACATTGGCCAGCAGCTTTGTACTATTCAATCAATTTGATACGGGGAAAACGATTCATTTTCATGTAAAAGACTTAGGCATTTTTGTAGTCAATCAGGATGCAGATGGCAAGATCAGAATGAACTTTCCAGTTCGTCGTGCAGAGCCAGTTGCTGAATATCCTGAAGCTTTAAGACAGGCCTTGAGCAAACCGTTTAAACAGGTTTATCTGAACGCGCAGGGCTATATTGTTGAATATGAATCGGTACAGGATGTGCTGGATGAAATGCCTGATTTTGAACTGTTAAAACAGTTGAATGGCAAGCGTACAGCCATTACTGCTCAGAATACCTATTTAGACGTCGCGATCACTTCACAAGATACCCAATACGATTGTATTTCACGTTATTTTGCACCGAGTAATGGAATCAATGAAGATCCGGTAACAGGTTCAATTCACACCGGAATTGCACCGCTGTGGGCCGAAAAACTGGGTAAAAATGAACTGGTCGCCTATCAGGCATCAGCGCGTGGTGGGGTGCTATATTGTGCCTTGCAAGATCAGGATCGAATTGAAATTTCCGGTTATGGAAAATTATATATGCAAGCTGAAATTTATCTTTAATTTTTTAATTACATAGAACTACATGTCGTCAGGTGAGGCGGCATGTTATTTTGATGGTCCGGCTTGGAATAGATTATTCAGAAAAAGAATCATTCTCTAAGAAGGGCGCGAATAAAAATTTATATTTATAATTTGGATGAAGAATGTTGCTACGTTATAAAAATTTAAGTCTGGCGATTGTATTGTCTGGCTGTAGTGCACTGAGTTTTGCACAACCTGTTTTGGTGAAAACGGAACAAAATGTTGAAGAATACCGACTGGATAATGGACTGCGCATTATCCTGGCACCGAATGATAAAGAAAATAAAGTTTTTATGAATACGGTCTATCTGACCGGCTCCCTGAATGATCCTCAGGGCAAGGGCGGACTGGCCCATCTGCTGGAACATTTGGCCTTTAAAGGCACAGAAAATGTCAAAGGGGATGAATTCCAGCGTCGACTGGATCAATATACCTTGATGACTAATGCCAGTACCGACTATTACTCNNTTTTTACCGTCAATGGTATGCACCGAATAATGCCTTTGTGGTCATTTCGGGCAAATTTGATAAGGCCGAAGTCTTAAAACAGCTGGATACGCATTTCAGTCCGATTCAATCCCGAAATGTACCAGCGCAAGTGAAAGTCCCAGCGCTTAAACCAGAGCAAATCAAACAGCGTGAATTTACAGTAAAGAAAGGCAGTGATCTGGCCAAGTTTAATCTTTATTTGAATCAATCCGAAGAAAGCATTAAAACGGCTTTGGCTGTTTCGCCAACGCTCTATACTTTGCAGCCAAGTGGACATCTCTATCAGAATATGGTGGAAACTGGGAAGTCAACAGCGGTGCAATCCAGTACCTGGCTGGATAAAGACTTTAATCTGGTGTTTATGGGAGCAATCTATGCTCCGAATCATCAGGCACAGGATATTGAAAAGGGGCTGATCCAAGGCGTAGAAAAGAGCCAGCCATTTACCGAAGCAGAATTAAACCGGGCTAAAAATCTGACCCGAAATCAGGCCGACAATATTAAAAATAGTGCGACTGCTTTAGGTTCACGTTTAAGTGATTATGCAGTGGCGTATTCGGGTGACTGGAGCCAGTATTTTAAAGATCTGAGCGCGATTCAAAACCTGAATGTCAATCAGGTCAATCAGGTCTATAAGAGTTTTTTAAAACCTGAATACCGTATTTCTGGCAATATTTTACCGACCCCGGAAGATCAGAAAAAAGCGCAGGAACTGACACAAACAGAAGCCCCGGCAAAAACCCTGGACCAGCAGGCTGAAACAGAAGAGCCTCTGAAAGATGTCAGTGTTTATCAGGCTGAAGTAAAACAATATATACAGCAGTCCAAACAGTATTTGCATAGTAAAGACAAACAGATTCAGCGTGGCAAGTTGAAAAATGGCATTAAATACGCGCTGTTTCCGACCACTACACGCGATGACAAGGTCTATGCCACAATTTCACTGGATTTTGGTACCGCTCAAAGTCTGATGAATAAAGGCGAGATTCTTGATCTGACCGCTTATTTAATGTTGCGCTCATCGAAAACCCAAAGCTTGCAGCAGATTGCCGATAAAATTATTGAAGTAGGCGGTTCGGCGACTGCCAGTCCATCCGGCAATGGCCTGACCTTGCAGATCAGCGCCAAAAAAGAAAAGTTTGAAGAGTTTTTCCAGTATGTGGTTGATGTACTGAAAACGCCGGCATTTGAGCAAAGCCAGTTTGACTTGATCAAGATTCAAACTTTATCCAGTCTGGATCGTCCTTACACTGAACCAGATACCGTGTCGAGCTTGACGATGGCACGAACTCTCGAGATCTATCAGCCTGGCGATCTGCGTTTCCATTTCGAGCCTGAACTGGCCAAAAAACAGTATCAGAAAGCGACTCGCGAACAGGTTATGGCACTGTATCAGCAGTTTTTAAAAACCCAGCATGCACAAATCGCGGTCACAGGTGAGTTTAATCCAAAATCGATGCAAAAAACGCTGAAAAACAGTTTCTCAGACTGGAAAGCTACACAGCCTTATGAGCGTCTGAAATCGGAATATCGAAGTTATCCAGCCCAGAAAATTCATGCGTTGTCTGAGCAGCGTGAATTCGGGAGCTATGAGGCATTCATGAGCATGCCGGTCGGCGCAGATCATGCCGATGCACCTGCATTACAGGTATTTCGATATATTCTGGGTGACTCACAGTTATCGTCACGACTGGCACAAGAGCTACGCGAGAAAAATGCACTAGTCTATGGTTTTAGTGCAGATGTGCAACTCGATGAATGGGCAGATGTGGGCGCCATGATGATTAGTGCCAATTATACGGCTGGAAAATCCGCACAGGTTTCTCAGGCAGTGCATAAGGTACTCAATGAACTGCTGACACGTGGCGTGACTGAACAGGAAGTCGAAGCGGCAAAAGCCAGTATCTTGAAACAGCGTTTAACTGCACTCGAAGATGATCGCCGTATTCACACTATGTTGATTCCACAGCTGGAAAAAGACCGTAATCTGGTTTACCGGGAAAAACGTGATCAGGCGATTGCTCAACTGAGCAAAGCCGATATTGATGCCATGATCAAAAAATACATCAAGCCGGACCAGCTGGTGGAAGTGATGGCTGATCAGTACGGTAAGCAAGTTAAAACATCATAGTGTTGATAAAAAATCCCCTCAAGTGAGGGGATTTTTTTATTTTAGTTTTATGCTTTAGGTTGCTCTATGGCTAAAAACAATCCCTCCAGTTAAGCTTGCAAGGATAGATAGGAGCAGACTCCAAACAGATACAATAAGAAGGAAAATCAATATTCCACAGCCAATCAAAGTTGAAACGAAAGCAATATCTTGATCAAAAGGATGATGGATCGCCACTTGATAATAATAAGACGTTATCCAGCTTGAAATAATAGTGAGTAAAATACAAAGTCCTTTGCCTGAAGGCGTATTTAGACTGGAATCTGTTATCCAACTTAGCATGTCCTCATCTACTCAAAGTCGATAAAAACGTTTAGCATTTTCATAAAAAATCGACTTTAAGGCATTTTCATTGTAGTCCTGCACAATATCGCTAAAGGCATCAATAATGTTGGTGAGTGAGCTACTGACACTGTCCATTGGAAAGTTGGATGCAAACATCACGCGCCCAGAACCAAAACAGTCTAAAGTATGCTGGATCACGGGTGCGGCACGTTCCACTAATTCCTGTTTACTTGCCAGCCGTTTCTGCGTGTGAAAATCATGTCCCAAGACTGGCATAAACAGACCAGACATTTTGGTCGATACATTTTTGCATTCGGCCAGTTCTGCCAACTGATCTTTCCAGTCTGCAAATATCTGGGTGCGATCTTGTTCGGTCTTGCCTGTAGCTTTGCCCACTTTGCCAAATAAACCTGCGGGCGTACCCAGATGATCCAGCACAATAGGGGTGTTTGGAAAGGCTTTGGCCAGCGCA
>DFCG01000064.1:8637-9035 GCA_002367455.1 Acinetobacter sp. UBA3060
CGATGTAGTTGAATCAGTTGCTTGAAGTTCTTCTGTCGTGGGTCCGCCGTGGCGACAATCCCACCTAGCCGGATATTATGCTGATCAAAAGGAAGTCCAGCGATAAAACGGGTTTCATTCACGACGCCTGTGCCTTGTTGGTCATGCCAGCTGGCTTCGACATGCACAACTTGCTCACCTTATCTGCCTGCATCTTTCTTGTAATTTGCAGGCAGATAAGGTGAGGTCAGGTGCTGGGTCAATCCAATCGTCTCAATCACATCTTTGGGTTTTAACAGCCGAACCATTTTATCCAGCAGCCTGGGATGTTTGCCAAACAGCTTTACCGCGAGCGCTGCCGCATGTGGGGTATTATACGGATCCCATTGGTGAATATGCGGGTCAATGATCGGGAAGGG
>DFCG01000065.1:0-2683 GCA_002367455.1 Acinetobacter sp. UBA3060
GGACAGCTTCTACGTGAAGGCTTGCAAGTCGTAATTGCAGGTAAACCGAATGCCGGTAAATCCTCTCTACTGAATGCGCTGGCCGGAATTGAACGCGCGATTGTGACCGATATTGCTGGCACCACCCGTGATGTGCTGCATGAGAAAATTACCTTAAATGGCTTACCGATTACCCTGACCGATACGGCTGGTCTGCGTGAAACCGGTGATATCGTGGAAAAGGAAGGGATTCGCCGCGCGATTAAGGAAATTGAACAGGCCGATTTATTACTCTTGGTCTATGACTTAAGCCAGGGCGAAGATCCGCTGCAACTCGCCCAAGAATATTTTGCCGAACATATCGAGCCAAAACGTTTGATGCTGATTGGCAATAAATGCGACCTGACCGGTGCTGAAGCCGTGATTGGCGATTTAAATGGTTTCCGGCATATTGCAGTCTCTGCCAAACAGGAAACCGGTGTTCAAGCGCTCATAGAGGCGATTACAGCGCATGCAGGCTTCCAGCCTGAGGAAGACACCTTTATCGCCCGTACCCGTCATTTAGACGCAATGAAGCGCACTCAGCTCTATCTGGCTGAAGCGCGTGAACAACTGGTGGTGTATAACGCCGGTGAACTGGTGGCAGAGTCCTTACGTCTGGCGCAAAATGCCTTGGGTGAGATCACTGGTGATTTCAGTGCAGATGATCTGCTGGGCAAGATCTTCGGTTCATTTTGTATTGGTAAATAATTATTTAATAAAACATCAAAAAAGCCATCAACTGAGGGCTTTTTTTAGGCTGGTAGGCGGGATTTTTGATACGCCCACCACAGCGCAAAACACAGCAAACTAATCGCGATACAAAAGCTGATTACGGCGAAATCCAGCCCCCAATGATCGGCCAGATAACCCACGGCAATGATAGGGACAATAGTGCCCAGATAGGCAATAAACAGATAGGTTGACATGACGGCTGCACGGTTGTCTAAGCTGGTCATTTGATGAATCAGGGCAAAAGCACCCATCAGGGCAAAACCATGGCCAATTCCAAAGCAAATATCACTGATAAAAAATAGCAGGCTGATTTTCGAATACATNNCCATGCCAAGGTAAAATATTGCGGACAAAAGATGGCGACAGTGAAGCAAACAGGCTAAAGGCAGCAAAGGCACTAAAAGCCGTCACTGCAATAATCATAAACACCCGATGAAACTGCGCTTCAGGTCGTTGCAGTTTAGGCGCCATGCTAAAGGGCTGCGCCTCAAACTTGGGTGCTTTGATCCAGAACAGGCCAATCAAACACAGCACGGCGCCCAAAATCACCGGTAAATATGGCATTATCAAGGGGGCAGCGGAAAACTGCGCAATCACACCACCGACCAAGGGTCCCAAACCAAAACCCATTGCGGTGATGATTGAAATCAGTTGTGGTGCAGTGTGTTTATGGCTTTCTGGGATGGTATGCATTAAACCCATCATGGCAGAAGTGGTCATCAGGCCCGAGGCAATCCCAATAATAAAACGGCCAATCGAGAGGATCAGTGCATTCTGGGCAAAAACGGAAATGATGAGACCTAAGGTGATTAGTGCCAGACCAATTTGCAGGGTCCGTAAAAATCCGATGCTGTTACTGGTTCTGCCCAAAAACAACAAGGTCGAGAGACAGCCAAACATATAGGCGACAAAAATGTAGGTGATGTGGCTGGGCAGCAAATGCCAGAGCTGTTGATAAATCGGATAAAGCGGACTGGCCAAAGCGGTGCCAATCGTTCCCATCATTAAAGCTAGGCTGACCATCAAGAACGGTCGCCAGCTGGTCGTTATTGTCATGAAAATGCCGTTATAGTGTTGATCCTTGGCCAATCCATGTCAGGGCGTAGCGAGGAATATAGAAAGTGTCTGCAGTTTAGAATGGATACAGAAAATCGGTCAAGGNNGTGTTCCACGTGAAACATGATGAGCTTATTTAACTGGGTATAAACAGTAACATAAATGTTTGAGAAATTTAAAAGCAGAGCGATTAGAATCGAAGCATATTCTTATCCAATTCATGTAGAACATTCATGTTAAAAAAAACACTGATCATTAGTTTAAGTACATTGGTTTCAAGCTTCGCATTAGCCAATATTGATACGGTACAAGCTAACTTGGCAAAAAACAGTCCCAATTTAAAAATTGAAAATATTCAGACCACCGAGATGAAAGGCATCTATAGCGGCTCCATGCAGGGCCAAGTGGTTTATTTGAATGAAGATGCCAAG
Source organism: Acinetobacter sp. UBA3060 (assembly GCA_002367455.1). Taxonomy (GTDB): domain Bacteria; phylum Pseudomonadota; class Gammaproteobacteria; order Pseudomonadales; family Moraxellaceae; genus Acinetobacter. The sequence continues at coordinate 2,241 of DFCG01000065.1, forward strand.
CATCTGATTGCTGGCCCGATGCTGCGAATTCAGGATCAGCATAATCTGACCCGTGATTTAATGTTGAAGCAAAATAGTATCGACTGGAAAAAATTACCGCTTCAGGATGCTGTGAAAAGTGTAAGAGGTACGGGTAAACGTCAGATTGCGATCTTTTCTGACCCAAATTGTCCGTATTGTAAAAAGCTTGAGCTAGAGCTGAAAAAACTGAATGACTTGACCATTTATACCTTTATTCTTCCTTTAAAACCCCAGTCGGTTGCTCCTTCAAAACAGGTGTATTGCGAGTCTAATCCAGCTCAGGCATGGGAAAATCTGATTGCTCAAGGGATTCAACCTAAATCGAAAAAAAGTTGCGCCAATCCGATTGAACGGAATAAAAAACTGGCTCAGTCTATGGGCGTGAATGGTACTCCTGCGATTATTTTTTCCAATGGTTTTAA
>DFCG01000065.1:2690-4209 GCA_002367455.1 Acinetobacter sp. UBA3060
ACCATATTATAAATAAACAGAATAATCACAGCACCAATCACGGAAGCAATCAGACCTGCTGCGGAATCTGCCGAATATAGACCGAGCATACGCCCACCAAAAGTCGCCAATAAGGAGCCGGCAATACCCAGTAAGGTGGTCATGATAAAACCTGCCTTATCATTACCCGGATGAATGGCACGTGCAATCAGACCTGCTACAAAACCAATAACGATCGCTACAATAATTGTCCACATATGCATACTCCTTCTTATCATGTCTTTGTTTTCACATCTGTTTAATCATCTTGAAACAAAGTCAGGATCATAAAAAGTTGAATCCTGAAACGAGATGTTATTTTTTGTTCCCAATTTCCTATCTATTTTAGGTATAAAAAAAGTGGCTTATGCCACTTTTTTTTTAACCTGATTTTAAAGACCGATTTCACCAATAAATGGCAGGTGACGGTACTTCTGGTCATAGTCCAGGCCATAACCCACGATAAATTTATCTTCAACCTCAAAACCCATAAATTCGACCTTCAAATCGATTTCACGACGCGATGGTTTACTTACCAAAGTACACAGTTGAATCGANNAGCACCAAGCTCTTTGACTTTAGCTTGAATTTCTTCAGCGGAAATCATTACGCTCATTTGAACGGTCATGGGTAGATACCTAAAAAGTAAAAATAGCAAAATAAAAAAGGTGTTGACCTGCAACACCTGAATACGTCGCAATTTTAATACATCCCTAGCAGAGATGCACCTGTTTTGCTGGCTGTAAATGTAATCATTTTTTAGCCGCTGTTGAATCGCGTTTCAATAAAAAAAACACAGCCCAGTGCAATTGCAGACAGGAGCAAGTATTGGCGATGGCGGGATTTTTTCGGTTTATTCACTGGCTGCTGCTTTGACATAGACGGCTGCTCCATAGACATAGGTGGCTGCAATATTACGGTCATCGCCAAGCATGGTCAGTGCAAAAAATGCATCTTCAATATTTTTAGCTCTGCTCTGGCGTAACTGCTGTAAGGCAGTGGCATTGAGATTCAGCACCACAAAGTCGGCTTCTTTGCCAATATTAAAATTCCCCAGGCGATCATCCAGGCTTAGAGCTTTGGCACCGCCTAAAGTGGCATGATACAAGGCCTCAAAGGCAGAGAGTTTTTCGCCCTGCAACTGCTGCACCTTATAGGCTTCATTCAGGGTTTGCAGCTGATTAAATGATGTTCCTGCTCCAATGTCTGTACCTAAGCCGACTTTGACCCCTTTGTCCCAGGTCTTTTTCAGGGGAAATAAGCCACTGCCCAGGAACAGGTTTGAGGTCGGACAGAAGGCAATGGCGGAGTCGGTCTGATGCATACAATCCCATTCCTTATCTTCCAGATGCACACAATGTGCGAAGACGGACTTGCTCCCGGTTAAACCATAATGATGATACACATCCAGATAACCTTCACGTTCAGGAAAGAGGTCTTTTACCCAGGCAATTTCATTTTTATTTTCACTCAAATGGGTATGTACATACACGTCCGGATA
>DFCG01000067.1:0-559 GCA_002367455.1 Acinetobacter sp. UBA3060
CCGCTGCCGTTTAACATTATTTTGAATTGAGGAGACAGCAATGAATAGCGGTCGTATCATTCAGATCATCGGCGCGGTTATCGACGTCGAGTTTGAACGCAACAGCGTTCCTAAGATCTATGACGCTCTCCAAGTAGATGGTACTGAAACTACTTTAGAAGTTCAGCAACAGCTTGGTGATGGCGTAGTTCGTACTATTGCAATGGGTTCTACTGAAGGCCTTAAGCGTGGTTTGAACGTAACTAACACTAACGCGCCGATTTCTGTACCAGTAGGTACAGCGACTCTAGGCCGTATCATGGACGTTCTTGGTCGCCCGATCGACGAAGCTGGTCCTGTTGCGACTGAAGCGCGTTTACCAATTCACCGTCAAGCGCCTTCTTATGCAGAACAAGCGGCTTCTACTGACCTTTTAGAAACTGGTATTAAAGTCATCGACTTACTTTGCCCGTTCGCGAAAGGTGGTAAAGTTGGTCTGTTCGGTGGTGCCGGTGTTGGTAAAACTGTAAACATGATGGAGTTGATCAACAACATCGCGAAAGCTCACTCAGGTTTATCT
>DFCG01000067.1:800-5474 GCA_002367455.1 Acinetobacter sp. UBA3060
GTTTACCGTGCGCGTAAAATCCAGCGTTTCTTCTCTCAACCGTTCCACGTAGCTGAAGTATTTACTGGTGCTCCTGGTAAATTAGTATCTCTTAAAGAAACGATTCGTGGCTTTAAAGGTCTTCTAGCTGGTGAATACGATCACATCCCAGAACAAGCGTTCTACATGGTTGGTGGTATTGACGAAGTNNATCTATGTATCTGGTGGTGTTCTAGAAGTTCAACCGCATGTTGTTACGGTTCTTGCAGATACTGCAGTCCGTGCAGAAAACTTAGATGAAGCAGCTATTGTTGAAGCGCGTAAACACGCTGAAGCATTGCTTGCGAATCAAAAGAGCGATTTGGACTCTGCTGCTGCTTTGGCTGCTCTTGCAGAAACTGCTGCACAGTTGGAAACGATCCGCAAAATCAAAAACCGCGCTCAATAAGAGACGGTTTGAGATTGAAAAAACCACCCGAAAGGGTGGTTTTTTTATGGTTCATAGGTTCTTATCATGTTTGTTTTTATATATGTGTTCATAAAAAAAGATTAAGTCTTTTTCTCTACCATAATTATTGCCAGAACCAAATGTAGCTACTACGTACAAAAAACCAAACTTTTCTAATTCAGATGCTGAAAAGTTACATTCATTATTCGTAAGGTAGTAATCCTTCTTGGATTTGTTCATTTCAAATGATAAGTAGGCTTTTTCTAACCCTTCTAATAAAAACGATGTAAATTGAGGAATAATATGAGTATATCTTAAAAAATTTTCACGATTTATTTCTTTCGCATCATATAAAAGAGCTAAACGAGCGAGCATTTTAGATTGATGGATTAAATAGACTTTATCTAAAGCATTGAGTAATTCACCACCTATTTCTAAGTTGTTTTGATTCTTGAAGATTTTTAGTAATGTTCCTGATGCTAACTTTTCACCTTCCTTTATAAATTCCAGGATATTTTTTAATTTTTGCTTTTCGTTATAGCTTCTGAAAACTTTATAAATCGCTAAACCTGAAGATGCTATTGGAAAAGCTTTTAAAATTTCTTGAAAAATAGTATCAGTCGTTTCTAAAACTGTATTATCAAAATAGTTTTCTGCTGTTTGAATGATATTAGATGGTATTTGACTCATTATGAATTTTCTTTTTTCTACTATATAGAATAATGTACTACACACCTGAAAATTTGAAATTTATATTTTTAGCATCACCTTAAAACAGCTGATTTAGATTATTTGTTTTAGCTTGGAATTTTTGCAAGTATCGATCTTGAGAGTGTTGGTTTTACATTTCCGATTCTTAAATAAATTTTAATTTGTACCACTCGATATAACTTTTACCCTTTCTCAGTAATGTTTTGAACCAATCTGTAAGCAGACAGACGCCATAAAAAAATCAATGATAAGTTAAATAATTCGAACAGATACTCGCTTGTTATAACTTGATGCGATTGGGTTTTGAACGGGCGAAACTTATAATTGAAAAAGGGAAAATCATGGCTTATCAATCTATTAATCCATTTACCAATCAAAAATTGAAAGACTATCCATCCCATAGCGATCAAGATATTAAAAATGCACTCGATACAGCAGAACAAATCCTAAAGTCAGACTGGTCACAACAGGTCGATACTCGTATTGAAGTACTGCGCAAATTGGCCAGCAATATGCGAGAACGAAAGTCTGAACTGGCGAAGCTCATGACGCTGGATATGGGTAAACTGATCAAGCAGAGTGAAGGTGAAATCGAAACCTGCGCCAAAATTGCCGAATACTATGCTGATCATGCCAAAGAATTTTTAGCGCCCGTGTCCTATGAAACGGAACTGGGTGAGGCCTGGGTTGAGCATCATCTACTGGGTATTATCATGGCGGTAGAACCGTGGAATTTCCCATTTTATCAACTGATGCGGGTATTTGCACCGAACTGTGCCATTGGTAATCCGGTTCTGGCAAAACATGCCGGCATTGTGCCGCAATGTGCTGAAGCCTTTGAGCAACTGGTCTTGGATGCAGGCGCACCCAAAGGTGTCTGGACCAATCTGTTTATCAGCAGTGATCAGATCGCTGAAGTAATTGCAGACAAGCGTGTGCGTGGTGTGGCACTCACAGGTTCAGAAGGTGCGGGCAGTGCAGTCGCTGAACAGGCGGGCAAACATCTTAAAAAATCAACGCTGGAACTGGGCGGTAATGATGTATTTATCGTACTCAATGATGCAGATCTGGAACGCGCGATCAAGTTAGGCTGTCAGGCGCGTGTCAATAATGCCGGGCAGGTATGTACGGCGGCGAAGCGATTTATTCTGCATGAAAAAATTGCCGAACAATTCAAAGCCGGCATGCTGAACGCCTTTGAACAGTTAAAACTGGGTGATCCGCTTGATCCTGAAACCACTTTAGGGCCACTGTCTTCAAAAGATGCGCTGGAAAAACTGACCAAGCAGGTCGATAAGGCCGTAGCACAAGGTGCAACTGTGGTCATTGGCGGTAAGGCTGTAGAACATCAAGGCAATTTCTATGCGCCAACGATTCTGGAAAATATCACGCGTGAAAATGAAGCCTGGTATGAAGAATTCTTTGGCCCGGTGGCGCAAATCTATGTGGCCAAGGATGATGATGAAATTGTCGAAATTGCCAATGATTCCAATTATGGTCTGGGTGGCGTGATCCATGCTCAGGATATTGAGCGGGCGAAAAAGCTGGCGTCACGGGTAGAAACCGGCATGATCTGGATCAACTGGTTTACTGACACCACGCCCGAATTGCCATTTGGTGGAATCAAAAATTCCGGTTATGGACATGAACTGTCGATTGATGGTTTTAGAGAGTTTGTGCAGAAGAAACTAGTCGTTGTCAAAAGCCCGAAAGAATAATATGAGCTGATCCAATGTCAAAGAAGCCACTATTTAGTGGTTTCTTTGTCTAGTTGAGTTGGTCTGGATATTCTTCACGTTTACCGCCTTCATAACTGGCGAAACGTGGATGTTCTGGTGGAAATGACGGTTCAGCGCTTGGCCAAGGCCAGCCACCAAACTGGGTTTCGCGATAACGGCGAAAAGCAGTATCCAGCTCTTGCGCACTATTCAAAACAAAAGGCCCATGCATAGCCACCGGTGCACCGATCGGTTCACCTTCCAGCCATAAAATATGTGATTCCAGCAGCCCACCTTTGAGCTGAATATCTGCATCCGGTTTGAGTTCAAGTAGATGCTTCGGCGCTATCTTCTGTCCTTCAAGCTCCAAGCTTCTACCTTGATAAAAATAACAAAAACGCGTTGCAGTAGCAGTGGTTGCAGGAATGATTAATTCTGCTTCCGGCTTTAAAGTGATTAAATAAATATTGAGCTGATTCTCTGGCATGGCTGCCCATGAATGTGGTGGCCGATCCAGTGCCTGAGTCTGTTTAAACTGCCCTGAAATGACCCGGATATCCGCTTTACGTCCGGCCGCATCGGCTGAAAATACATGTGGAATTTGTTCACGCCACAACATTTTATAATCGGCTGGCTGTTTTTTCTGTTCTGGTGAGGAGTTCAGCCAGATTTGAAACAGCTCCAGAGGATTGTCCTGATCCTGATGGACTAAGGGAAACATCTCGCAATGCTGCACCCCATTGCCGGTAGTCAGCCATTGCACATCACCCGCGCCATAACGTCCTGAGTTTCCTAGCGAGTCAAAATGATCGACATAACCGCGCTCGACAATGGTAATGGTTTCAAAACCTGTATGCGGATGCTCCGGAAAACCGGGAATACTCTCGCCATAATACATGTCATATTCATGCTGCTGTGGCGGGGAAACTGGGCCTAATTTAGAATTGCCTTGTGGATAATGATCTTGATGATGAACGGTAAAAATAAAAGGATCTTTCAGATCAAGCCGGGATGTGACTGAAACCACAGAATACAGCACTGAATTCGACATGATTGAACTCCTGATGATCTGATTAGATGAAAATTCCTGATCTAAATATAATTTTTATAATCCATAACAGTGTATAGCCTGCAAGGCGATTGAGAAGACGTGTTTTGATCAATCGCCTCAAAATGAGATGTTTAGGTATTTTAAGTATTGTCCAGATCAGTATTGCTCTCTGATTCCTGATCTGGATTCTGGATCAGCAAGCCGGCCAGTTTGANNGGAGAAGCCAGAACTTGCTGATTGGCGGTCATGATGTTGTCACGAATCTGGTCAATTTCCTGACTTTTCAAGTTCAGGTTGCCCAGTACCTGATTAAAACTGCTGAGTTGCTGTTGAAGCTGAGTCGCAGTGGATTGCAGTTGTTGGGTATCTTTGGCTTCGACCGCCGTTTGCAGTTCAGTCTGGGTCTGTTTTAACTGTTCTACATAACTGCCGGCCTTGAGCTGCAAGTCGGCTACATCACGAACCATATAAAACATATTGCCCGATTTAAGCTCGGTTTGCGCTGTTGAGCTCTGTTGCTGAGAGGCTGGTTCCAGATCTGAGGTCGTGGTATCTGCCTGTTCAGCCGGTGCTTCGACAGCCTGTTCACAGCCCATCAGTAAAATTCCCGAGCTAAATAATGCGAAAGGAAGGACAGCATTGGCAAGAATCTTGGACATGGAATCAGGGTCTCGATACAGGTGATGGAATTTTAATAGTATTTAATATAAGGACAAACTATGGAGATAAAAAAGATTGTTGCAAACTCATAACAATTCTTCTGGGTT
>DFCG01000067.1:5564-5757 GCA_002367455.1 Acinetobacter sp. UBA3060
AAAAAAATAAGTATCTACCAAGAAAATAGATACTTATTTCAAGCTTGATGCTTATGAGAATAATCGAGAATTATTTTGCAAGTTCTGCATTCACTGCATCGACAATCCGTGGATCATCTGCAGTAATATCTGGAGCAAAACGTGCCACTACTTCACCATTTTTATTGATCAGGAATTTTTCAAAGTTCCAGAG
>DFCG01000067.1:5787-12192 GCA_002367455.1 Acinetobacter sp. UBA3060
ACAGAGATTTTAGCAAATAGCGGGAAGTCGACTTTATAATTCACTGAACAGAATTCCTGAATCTCGGCTTCACTACCCGGTTCCTGTTCCAAAAAGTTATTGGCAGGGAAGCCCAGAATTTCCAGACCTTCTGTTTTTTTGTCCTGATACAGTTTTTGTAAGCCTTCATATTGCGGCGTCAGGCCACATTTAGATGCGACGTTAACCACCAGCAAAACCTTACCCTGGTACTGGTTTAAAGTGGTTTCTGTTCCTTCAATAGTTTTGACTGGAATGTCATATACAGAGCGAGTCATTAGATTTCCTGTTTATTGCGACTGAACGGTATTTGTTTTAACGGGTATTCGCTTTCAGTACAAGTAGAAACAGGTGAGCTCAGTTACTTAAAGCTGCAAATTGCCTCAATATTATGTGAAAAATCTATTATGCTAGGATGCGCGAATAGAAATAGCTTAATAACAAGATCAGCGATTCATGGATGAAAGTATGACACAGCAACAAAAGGCAGTCTGGTGGGCCATGGCCTTACCACTGGCCGCAGTTTTGATTTGGTCTTTGAATATGACCGTCACCCGCTATGTGGCAGATTACATTTCTCCCATCAGTATCAGTTTTTATCGCTGGGCCTTGGCCTTGCTGATTTTAACTCCATTCATGTTGCCCAAAGTCAAAGCGGCGTGGCCGCAGATTCGTCTGCATCTCGGACATTTTGCTATTTTGAGTGCGCTGGGAATGGTGCTGTATCAGGGACTGGCTTATAGCTCGGCACATTATACCACTGCGACCAATATGGGCCTCATCAATGCCTTTATTCCTATTTTCACCATTATCGTGGGTATTTTTGTTTTAAAGATTCGCCCGACACAAGCTGCAGTGCTGGGAAGTCTCTTGTCCTTTATTGGCTTGATGTATGTCATGGCACAAGGGCAGGGCTTACAGTTTTTAACTGTCGGTGAAAGTTATATTGGCGATCTGTTGATGTTGATCGCAGTATTTTTCTATGCTTGTTATGGCGTGTTTCTGAAGAAATGGCAGATTCAGATTCCACTCTTAGTGAGCCTGTATATCCAGATTTTTATGGCCTTTCTCTATCATATTCCTTTGGTATTGATTTTAGGTCTGGACAGCATCAATCACGCTAATGCAGCCAGCATTATCTATGCCGGAATTTTCCCATCCATTGCCGCACCCTTGTTCTGGATGATGGCTGTGCAGCAACTTGGTCCCAATCGCAGCAGTATTTTTATGAACCTGATGCCGGTTTTTACTGCAGTAGTCGCATATTTGTGGTTAGGTGAAGCCTGGACCATGTATCACAGTATTGGCGGTGGCATTATTTTACTCGGAATCCTTTGGGCTCAATATCCCGGAAGATCCGCTTAATCAGGAATTAAAAGAGCTGGTTAATAATTTTGTCTGATTAAACATTGAGCGGTTGATCAAAACTTTTTTAATTGAAATCCCCTTTTAAATGCTAATTTTCAAATGTTAAAACAAATAGAAAAATATCGTTTTATTTTAAAAAGAGAATAGAAAGAGCAAGATATTTTGAATATTGGTTAAAAATTGTTTGCTATTAATAGAAAATATGTATTATTTGATTGTTTTATTGTACTTGTCGTTGTGCTCAGTTTCTTTCATAATGCGCCCATCTTCTTTCATAATGCGCCCATCGAGAATGATCAATCAAGAAAATCCTTGTTTTATCAGACTCCCAGAGATTTTCTGAACCCTCTGGATGTGATTTATGCACATCCTTTTTTATGCTCAGCCATCCCTATATGGCTGAGCTTTTTTTTGTCTTAAAACTTTAGTCGGGCTTGAGTGTCCCGACTAAATCAGACAGGACTCAGTCACGAATAACTACACCAGTCACTGCATCAATGATCCGGCTTGGTTGCTGACTTAAACCGAGGTCACCATTTAGATAATTCAGGTTCTGGTCAAAATAGCGGATCGCATCCTGAAGTGAGCGGGCAGGTTCCATGCCGGCAGGGTTGGCACTGGTCGAAACGATAAAACCGCCAAAGGCCTGACACAGTGCCACACAGAGTGGGTGAGTGGTTACACGTACGGCTACTTTAGGATGATGACCTTTAATCCAGTCAGGAATATCTTTATTTGCAGGAAGTAGCCAGGTGGTCGCGCGATCAGCAGGTCTGTCATGGTTCCAGGATTCAATCACTTTTTCACGCATTTCTTCGCTTAAATCCTGCAGCAGATGTTCTACCTGTGAAAGATGAGCTGCCAGCAGAATCACACCTTTCTCAATCGGGCGTTGCTTCAATTCTAGAATCTGATGAAATGCCTGTTCATTATAGGGGTCGCAACCCAAGCCCCAAACAGCCTCTGTAGGATATGCCAAGACTTGTCCATCTTTAAGCCATGCTGCTGCTTCGGCAACAGAGGTAGTGATCATGTGGATACCTTATATTAAACAACAAAGCGCTATTGTGAACCTTATTTGAGAATCCGACAACGTAGATACAGGCCGGCTTGCTGGGTACAAAAACCGAGTAATTCCAGTTCCATCAGTTGACTGGTCAAAGCAGATACCTCTTGCTGAACCTGCGTTCCCAGTTGATCCAAACTCTGCCCCACCCAGTCCAGCTGATTATACAGACTGAGCAGATGCGGTGGAATTTGCTGTGATGTTGCTTCAGTAACTTTCGTTTTGGTGGTATTTTCTAAAGCCTGCCATTGCGTGGCCAGCGCCAGTTCTTCGATGACCTGTTGTGGGTGGTCAATCAGAATCGCACCCTCACGAATCAGTTGGTGACAGCCTTGGTGATGTTCACTGTAAATATGTCCCGGAATGGCAAATACGGTTTTGCCTTGCTCAGCCGCCAGTTTAGCCGTAATGAGGGAGCCACTTTTTAATGCGGCTTCTGCCACAATCACGCCTAGACTTAAACCACTGACGATTCGGTTGCGCCGTGGAAAATGGTGCTGCAGAGGCAGTGTATCTGGCAGAAACTCACTGATGACTGCACCACCATGCTCAATGATTTGCTGGCGCAGTGACTGATGCTGTGCTGGATAGGTTTGATCCAGTCCGGTGGCCATTACCGCAATCGTCCCTTGATGTTGTAGGGCAGCCCGATGTGCTGCTTCATCAATACCGTGTGCCAGACCGCTATTGATATAAAACCCCTGTTCATTCAAATAAAAAGCAAAATCATAAGCCACTTGCCGGCCATGCGGACTTGGCTTGCGACTGCCCACAATGGCAATCTGTGCCTGAAGCAAGGTGTCAGACCTACCTTGACCAAAAATGATTGGGGGTTTATCTGTATAGGGATGCAACTGCTGCGGATAATGCGGATCGCTGTGCAGCAAAATAAAATCGCTATCCTGCTGGATCTGCTGCAGACATCGCTGAAATTTTTGCTGCGCTTCTGGGAGGTAAAACTCTTTTAAGCGCTGCACATGATTGGCATGAAGGCCGAGTGCTTGCCAGACGGGTACTTGATCCGGCTGAAGGGCATGCGCCAGTTCGGCATAATGTTGACTGATTTTATAGAAACTCGAAAGAGAATGCTGAACCAGATACCATAACGTAATTGTTTCCAGTTGCGCGCGTGATAACGGGTTCAGCATATTGAGACCTATAGGGTTGTCTTCTTATTATTAAGTTTTTTTATTTAGACAAATATTTATTCATCTAAAAGAGGTGCTTGAATTCCTGCACCAACCTTGATTGGTAATTCGCTCTCTAGCACATAGGCATAGCTTAATTGATCGAAGTTTTTGAATACCATGATTTGGCCAATACGCTCACCTGGCAATTGCACACGTTCTTTAGTTTTCGGATCAGTCACCACTTCACCTTTTTGATTCACNNACACTATGACGTGCTGCTGTACCAATTGACCCCAATACACGCACAATCTGGCCACCGGCAGCAATATTTTCTGCATTGGTCGGATAGAACAGAGTCGGTAACATTGGATCGTATTCTGGTAAGACACGATCACCGCGACGTACTTCAGCATTGTAACTATCTGTCAGTTCAAGTGTGGTGACATCACCTTCGCCACGAACTGCAATACCAGATGCCACCTGTTGCAGCTCAAGTGCAGCAGTATATTTCTTGCCGTTTGCATCCGTAAATACATACGGTTCAGCTTCACGATAAACGGCATAGCGTTGACCCACTACCAGACCGTGACCACGTGCATAAACTTTCTGGCCTTTGCCAGCCAGTACGCGCTGATCTGCAGTTCCGAGAATGTAGGGTGTGCCCTGAACTGAATCAGGCGCCAGAAGGGTATAGCGTTCCAGCCACTGCTTAATATGTTCAAGCGGAATCACGGGAATCGTATTATTTAAAGATTCAACACGAATCTGGGGTTGCAGAGAAGTACTGCCAAGATAGCGGCTGATAATACCTTCACAACCATCACCTTCGTCTTTACCAATAATCGGACGGCCCTGGTAATCACACATCAACAGGCGGTCACCCGGGAAAATCCAATGTGGATTTTTCACGTGCTTATTACTGGCCCAGATTTCCGGCCAACGGACCGGATTTTTCAGGAAGCGTTTCGAGATATCCCAAAGCGTATCGCCTTTTTTCACCACATAAACGTTCGGTGCATTAGCTTTTAATGCCGGTGGATTGACGTTGCGTGCAGGTGCTGCCTCGGCGGAATGAATGGTCCCCATACTGACGCCTACACAAACGGCAAGTGCCAACATCTGATTTTTAAACCCCAAGGCACTAAAAAATGGCATGCCCTTCAAAACCTTTTTCATTATCATAATTCCTAAAATTATGTGCGTAGTTGCGTTATAATAACGATCTTACACACATTTTTTTGATGAAGCATTCCCTTCATTTGGTTTTTTGATCAATGGCATAATTGAGGACGCAGTATATGGCCTTATTACCTATTTTAAGTTTCCCGGATCCCCGTCTTCGTACCATTGCACAACCTGTCGAAGAAGTGACTGATGAAATTCGTCAGCTCGCTGCGGATATGTTTGAAACCATGTATGAAGCACCAGGTATCGGACTTGCCGCGACTCAGGTGGATCGTCATATTCAGCTGATTGTTATGGATCTGTCTGAAAATAAAGATCAACCGATGGTGTTTATTAACCCCAAAATCACACCATTGACTGAAGAAACGCAGCCCTACGAAGAAGGCTGTCTATCAGTTCCTCAAATATACGATAAAGTTGATCGTCCGTCACGCGTAAAAATCGAGGCAATTAATCTGGAAGGTCAAGCATTTGAGCTCGATGCTGACGGACTTCTCGCTGTGTGTATCCAACATGAAATGGATCACTTAAATGGCAAATTATTTGTCGATTATTTATCGCCATTAAAACGTCAACGTGCACGTGAAAAAGTGGAAAAACTGGTTCGCCAGCGTAATAAAGACAAGGTGGCAGTGAAACGCTAGGATCATTTTAAAGTTTATTTAAATGGTCTAGCAAAGCCCAATTCTGATTGGGCTTTGTTATAATCAACACAAGCATGTTTTAGGAATAGCCTGTGTTTTTACGCGCGGGGCTGCTATTTGCATTTGCAGCTGTGTTTCTACAGATTGCTGTATTTTTACAGCCTTTGTTACCGAAGCAATATCAGGTTGCTCCGGTCTGTGAAACCATCACGCGTGCGCTTTTTATCGCGACAGATGCTCATGCGCAGCATAGCGCTGGCGAGCATAGCCACCTTGTCCAATCCGATCATCTTCAACATGATCATCATGATGCCAATCATCAGTGTCAGTACTGTAAGGTTCATGCCAATTTAGTCTTACCGCCTGATCTGGACATCAAACAGGTTCTTGACCGGATTCATGTCCGTTTAATTGCTTATCAAAAAACCTTTAAGCATGTCTGGTTTGTCCTTCAGCAACTCTTCTTAATTCCTCAGGGGCGAGCGCCACCACTGCCTGCATAAATCTGCATTTTTCAGCTTGGGTTGGTATTGACTCAAGCCGTGCCTAATTTATGTATTTAGTGAGATAGAGAAATGGCTCAGCCTAAATTTTCTTTACAGCCACTTGCGGCTGCGATTTGTGTTGCTTGTTATTCTTCGATAGTGATGGCCAATGACGCCATGCCGGTTCAGACATTTGCCCCGATTGTGGTGACGTCAGCATCAGGTAATGATGCCAATGGGCTGATTGTCCGCGCTGATCCAAAACAGCCGATTCAACCGATTCCTGCCAGTGATGGTGCGGATTATTTGCAAAGTATTGTCGGCTTTAGTTCGGTCAATAGCGGTGCCGGCACCAATGGTGATGTGACATTCCGCGGTATGTTTGGTTCACGAATTAAGATCCTGACTGATGGCACCGAAAACCTGGGCGCCTGTCCAAGTCGTATGGATTCGCCGACCTCTTATATTTCTCCGGAAAGCTATGACCGTATTTCGGTGATTAAAGGACC
>DFCG01000067.1:12326-13868 GCA_002367455.1 Acinetobacter sp. UBA3060
GAGTTCCAGCCTGGAGGAATGATGAGTATGCCAATGGCGACCAATGTGACACGTAAAACATTGAACGCGCGTATGGCAATGACCAATGAGTGGGATAAATTGCAGCTGATTACTGGTATTGATAGTCAGAACAATGAACATACTAAACGTAACGGAAGTCTGATGACGCCGTATCAAACTCAGCCACGAACTCAAGATATGGAATTCCAGTCTGTGGGGGCTTTTGGGGAGCTGAGTTATCCGCTCAGTGATAACAATAAGCTAGTGTCTGGTGTCCGTCTTGATCAGGTCAATGTAGACGCTGTTCAATCTCAACAGGAACGCAAAGAAACTTTACCGAGTGCGTTTATTCGTTTTGAAAATCATCATCCCGATCATGACGATGGCAAGACCTATATTGGTCTGGGTTATGTCGAGCGTATGCCGGATTACTGGGAATTATTTAGTCCTAAAACGGGAAATGATAACGTCAATACTTTTGCCAATATTGATATTGAAAAGACATTACAGCTAGATTTTGGTTATCAACATGAGCATGGTCATTTCAACTCATGGGCATCTGCCTATGCAGGTTTGATTAATGATTATGTGTTAACGACATATAAACCTACTGGCATGATGGGAATGCTCGAAGCACATACCCGTAATGTCGATGCCACTATCGCTGGTGCAGAAGCTGGAATTGGTTACCAGTTTACTGACCGCCTGCAGGCCGATATCAGCGCCATGTATGCCTGGGGTGAAAACACCACAGATAATACGCCGTTACCACAAATCTCTCCTTTAGAAGCCCGTGTTAACTTGCGCTATGTTCAAGACAAATATAATTTTGGATTGCTATGGCGTGTAGTAGATGGTCAAAACCGGATCAGTCTTAACGAAGGTAATATTGTGGGTTATGACAACAAGCAGAGCGCAGGCTTTGGTATTTTGTCTTTAAACGGTAGCTACCATGTTATGGATAGCGTGGATGTATCAGTCGGAGTCGATAATGTCCTAGACCGGACTTATACTGAGCACTTAAATAAAATGGGGGCTTCCGAGACAGGTTTACCAACAACCGAGCAGTTTAATAATATGGGACGTAATTACTGGGCACGTGTCAGTATGAAATTCTAATTGTTGCTCAGTACTCCAAAAGCCATTGCTCAATAGCGATGGCTTTTTAATTTTTAGGGTTGCAATAAATTTTCCATATTTAAATAGGGCCTATGTATCTTGGAAGAAGACTGGATAAAACAAGTTTTGTGTATATAAACGCCAGGTTGATGAAGAATCAAACAAGAATAGAGTGTGAATTGAACGACATAAGTCATGTGATAAAGACTTTTATAATTTAAATTCAAATAAAACAATATCTTATTGATTTATTGGGTAAGTTTTGTTGAAGGTGCTCAATAAAATTCAAAAATAATGGAAATAAATTAACTATATATAACAATTACTTGTATTTTTATTGGTTTGAAAAATAAACACACGAAAAAAAATCTTTGCAAGAAGTGTTGCAAGGGCTCTGAAATGCTGTAGAATGCACATCCATCG
>DFCG01000040.1:0-371 GCA_002367455.1 Acinetobacter sp. UBA3060
ATGACTCGCAACCTGACCTGACAAAATCACCATCGGGATTGAGTCCATATAGGCCGTTGCAATTGGGGTCACCGTGTTGGTTGCGCCCGGACCTGAGGTCACCAGCACAACACCGGTCTTGCCTGTCACGCGTGAGTAAGCATCGGCCATGTGACCGGCAGCCTGTTCGTGACGTACGAGATAATGATTGATTTTGTCTTGTTGAAATAGCGCATCATAAATATGAAGAACTGCGCCGCCTGGGTATCCAAAAACATGTTCAACGCCTTCGTCCGCTAATGCGCGAACAAGCATTTCACCACCAGATAGAAGTTCCAACGTGATTCACCCTAATATTATTCACTGCACAAATGGGAGGCATTTGCAGTGTT
>DFCG01000040.1:378-6335 GCA_002367455.1 Acinetobacter sp. UBA3060
CTAAAACATGTTGGGATAAACATATTTTGCTTAGCTTTGTTCAATTTCTCGGCTAGAGAAATCGCCCATTGCATGAAATGACACTTAGTCGAAGGGTGATCGATCTAAGGCATATAAAACTATTGCAGCATTCTTGTGTTTTCAGGCTTTAAAGTCAAGTTTAAAAAACAGACAATCTACGATTATAGCGCCTAGATCTGCTGTTTTTTACAGCAATATCAGTTTACAGCCATGCATTGACTCTCTTCTTTCTTAATCTAATCCAATATAATTCATAGGGTTAATGGTTTAATTTTATAAATTTTTAGTATGTCTTATATAAAAAAAATGAATGAATTTTTATTAAATGAAAGGAAATTGTTTATCAATAAATTTTGTATACGAAGATTTATCTCTGATTTCTTACACGCTAGAGTGGGTTTGTTTAAGCGATTAACATCGAATAAAGCAGATAAAAATCCATCACTTTTACTGAAAATATCACTACAATCATTGCAGTATTCCATGCCTAGCAAGCCGAGGCCCAAGAACAATGAAAATATCTTTTTTAACCGCCTTCAGTCTAAGCTGCGCAATATCTCTGGGCATCTATAGCACCAGTGCGTCAGCAATCCAGTATTATAAATGGGTCGATGCCAAAGGTATCACGCATTATACCAAGACCCCACCGCCAAAATCTGCGAAAAAAGCCACCACAGTGGATACTTATGGCTGGAAAAATTCAGCACCGGCATCCTCAAAACCGGCTGAAACTGAAGCTCAAACCGAGAACACGTCGCAAGAACAACAGCAACAAGCCCCTCAAGTTCCTGCGAATCAGGACCAGCAACAACGTGAAGCCAACGAAGCCTTGCAGCAATCTAAAAATCGTGCAGTGGCTTTATAAGATACCTCTCTTACTAGAACAGCAGGTTTTTTCTTCGGGAAATGCCGGCGCAAAATTCACTTTTAGGTGCATTTTGCGCTATGCTGTGCAACAGACTTTTTTCACCGTAATTCACTGATACGTTTATGACTACTCACATTGATTCCGAATATCAAGCCAGTGCGATTGAGCCTCAAGTCCAACAGGATTGGGAATCTCGCAAAGCCTTTAAAGTTGCCGACAAAGTAGAAGGTCCACGTCGTTATATTCTCTCGATGTTCCCTTACCCAAGTGGCAAGCTGCATATGGGTCATGTGCGTAACTATACGATTGGTGACGTGATCAGCCGTTTCCATCGCTTAAAAGGTGAAACTGTCCTGCAACCGATGGGTTGGGATGCTTTCGGTCTGCCTGCTGAAAACGCAGCGATTGCACACCAGGTTGCACCGGCAAAATGGACATTTGAAAATATTGCTTACATGCGTGACCAGTTGAAAAAACTCGGTCTAGCCGTAGATTGGGATCGTGAATTTGCGACCTGTACCCCTGAATACTATCGTTGGGAACAATGGCTATTTGTTCAGCTTTATAAAAAAGGCTTGATCTACCGTAAGCTTTCAACCGTGAATTGGGATCCGGTCGATCAGACTGTTCTTGCCAACGAACAGGTTGAAAATGGTCGTGGCTGGCGTTCAGGTGCATTGGTAGAAAAGCGTGATATTCCAATGTACTACTTCCGCATCACTGATTATGCGCAAGAGTTACTTGACGATTTAGACACGCTTAAAGATGGCTGGCCACAACAAGTGTTGACCATGCAGCGTAACTGGATTGGCCGCTCACAAGGGATGGACATCACTTTCCCTTCAGCAAATCCTGACGTGTATGCAGATGGTTTAACGGTATTTACTACCCGTGCCGATACCTTGATGGGCGTAACGTATGTTGCAGTTGCAGCAGAACACCCGATGGCGCTGAAAGCGGCTGAAACAAACCCAGAATTGGCTGCATTCATTGAAGAATGCCGTATGGGTTCTGTGGCAGAAGCGGATCTTGCGACTGCCGAGAAGAAAGGCATGGCAACCGGTCTTTCTGTGAAGCATCCTGTGACTGGCGAAGAAGTTCCGGTTTGGATCGCCAACTATGTATTGATGTCTTATGGTTCAGGTGCAGTGATGGCAGTTCCATCACACGATGAACGTGACTTCGAATTTGCCAATAAATATGGCTTGACCATCAAGCAAGTGATTGATGCTAAAGGCGCAGATGATGCTGACTTTGATGCAACTCAATGGCAAGAATGGTATGGCTCGAAAGAAGGTAAACTGGTTAATTCAGGTGAATTTGACGGTCTAGATTTCCAAGGTGCATACGATGCATTCCTTGCAAAATTAGAAGCAACAGGCCTGGCAAGTTCTAAAGTTCAATTCCGTTTACGTGACTGGGGTGTATCTCGTCAGCGTTATTGGGGTTGTCCAATTCCAATGATTAACTGTCCTTCATGTGGTCAAGTGCCAGTGCCTGAAGATCAACTTCCTGTAGTTCTTCCGACTGACGTTGTTCCAGATGGTTCAGGCAACCCACTCAACAAAATGCCTGAGTTCTATGAAACGTCTTGCCCAAGCTGTGGTGGCGACGCACGTCGTGAAACAGATACGCTGGATACCTTCGTAGAATCGTCTTGGTACTATGCACGTTATGCATCTCCAGACTTTACTGGCGGTATGGTAAAACCTGAAGCAGGTCAAACTTGGCTTCCAGTGAACCAATACATCGGTGGTGTTGAGCACGCGATCCTGCACTTACTTTATGCACGCTTCTTCCACAAATTGATGCGTGATGAAGGCGTGGTACAAGGTAATGAGCCATTCACCAACCTGCTTACCCAAGGCATGGTGCTTGCAGATACCTTCTATCGTGAAGCAGACTCAGGTAAGAAAACCTGGTTTAATCCGGCAGATATCGAGCTTGAAAAAGACGAAAAAGGCCGTGTACTTTCTGCCAAATATAAAGAAGATGGCCAGGAAGTGGTGGTTGGCGGTCAGGAAAAAATGTCGAAATCGAAAAATAATGGTATCGACCCGCAATCCATCATTGACCAATACGGCGCAGATACTGCACGTGTATTCATGATGTTTGCTGCACCACCAGATCAATCACTGGAATGGTCTGATGCCGGTGTTGAGGGTGCAAACCGCTTCCTGAAACGTGTATGGCGTTTAGCAACAGGCTTCCTTGAAAAAGCGAATACTGCTGCCAGCATCGACAAAACTGCTCTTTCAACGGCTGCACAAGACCTACGTCGTAAAACTCATGAAACTATCCAAAAAGTCGGTGATGACATCGAACGTCGTCATGCATTTAACACTGCCATTGCTGCATTGATGGAACTTCTAAACGCCAACAACAAGTTTGAAGCCCAAGATGACAATGACGTTGCTGTTGCACGTGAATCAATTACCACGCTGTTAACTTTACTTGCACCATTTGCACCGCATTTAAGCCAGACTTTATTGGCTGAATTTGGGATTGAATTGAATTCAACTTTATTCCCTGCGGTAGATGAATCTGCGCTGACACGTAATACNNTGAAGGATTTCACAATTCCCAAACAAAGCCCGTTGCCAGCCAACGGGCTTTGACTTTACAATCCAGTTCAGGATTTCAAATATTCCCCTTCGGGAAGCATAGAGGGCAACACATGCATTTGGGCAAACATTTAGCAGCAATTGTTTTAACTTGTGGTCTGAGTGCAGGCTTAGTCGGCTGTGGCTTTCATCTGAAAGGAACCAATCCGAGCTCCGCCCCTGTTGCTTACTCTGTCATGAGCCTGTCTTTACCGCCCAATACTGAAGAACTGCAAGAGAAACTGGCAGTTTACCTCGGTGCTGCAGGCGTACAGCTGAGTAATGCACCCAATGCTTATGTGTTACGTGTCCTGGATTACACCCCTCGCCGTCTGGAACTGAACGGTAAACTAGTTGAAACCTTGTTACGTTTAAACGTGACTTTCCGGATTGAAGATGCACAAGGCAATCCGATCACTGAACCACGCACTGTCGTGGCAACACGTACGTATCAATATGATATTGAAACGGTCAACACCGATGACCAGGAACAAAAATATCTGAATCAGGTCATTATTGATGATGTGGCGCAGCAGATCGCGCGTCAGATTTCATCGAACCGCTTACCCTTAGCCAAACAAAATACCTCAGCGCAACCTGCTCAATAAGACCTCTTTATGAAACTTGATTATCTGCAAGCCCTGAAACGTGTCGATGAAGCTCGCGGTGCTTGGGTCTTGCATGGTCAAGAGCCTTTGCTGGAACAGAATTTAATTGATGCCTTTCGGGCCAGCTGGCAAAAGCAGGACATTGAACGTCAACGCTATGACATTAGTTCGGTCGCCGACTGGAAAACCGTCTTTAATGCCTTGAACAGCTTGTCGCTGTTTTCAACCCAGTTGGCGATTGAAGTACATGGCAATATCAAACCGGATGCCAGCGCAATCAAGTTACTGAAAAACTATTTGCAGCATAATGAACAAAACCTGCTGTTGGTGGTGATGCCCAAACAGGATAGTAATAGCCTGAAATCCAGTTTCTTTCAGCTGATTGATGCCAATGGTGTGAATGTTTCGCTGGTGGCCAATTATCCAAAAGACCGGCAGCAGATTCTGGGTATTGAAGCTGAAAAACTCGGCATTCGTTTAGCCAATGATGCCTGGCAATGGCTGGAACAACATCATGAGCACAACCTGCTTGCAGCAAAGAACAGCCTGATGCGGGTTAGCGATACCTTTGCTGAAGTCGATATCATTCAGGTTGATCATTTATATGCATGTTTACAAGATCAGTCACGTTATAGCACCTATGATTTGAGCGATGCCCTGCTACAAGGTAATCTTTCCCAGTCGATCAAAATTTTTCAGTATCTAGTCGTTTCAGGTGAACCGATGAGCCTGATTTTATGGAGTCTCAGCAAGGAAATGCGTCTGTTGATGCAGCTGTTTGAACAACCGCAAAATGCCTTGCAAATCGGGATCTGGAAAACCAAAGTCGGGTTATATCAACAAGCCTTGCGCCGTCTCAGCCCACAGACTTTTCTGGCCTGGCCGGGGTTATTATTAAGAATTGATGCCTCAATTAAAGGACTCGGACATGAAAATCCGGAGCATTTGGTACTACAGGCGATTTCCAGTATCTGTGGCAAGCCCCTATTTCACTAAGTCTTTGTCAAAATTCGAAAAATAAAATAATAATCATTCCTATTAGTTTAAAAAAATACACGATTTATCCTAATTTCGCTTTTATAATCGTTCACAATTCTCTGATTTTGAACCGATATTGATCATGCCAAAAATAAAACCGACGAAATTGATTATGGCCGCCGTGATTGCCATTGCGCTCATCGCTGCGGGGTGGTACTTCCTCAAACCCAAAGAACAGCCTCCGCAATATATTACGGCTGAAGTCACCCAGGGCGATATCGAAAGCTCTGTACTGGCGACTGGTATTCTGGAAGCGACCAAGATGGTCAGCGTGGGGGCGCAGGTTTCGGGTCAGGTCAGAAAAATGTATGTAGAACTGGGCGATCAGGTCAAGCAAGGTCAGCTGATTGCGCGGATTGACTCCGTTCGTCAGGAAAATGATTTAAAAACCGCTGAAGCCAGCATTAAAAATCAGATGGCACAACTTGCAGTAAGACAGGCGAATTTGGCTAAAGTTGAAGCTGAATACAACCGTCAGAAAGCCATGTATGCACAGGATGCCACTTCTCGCTCAGAGTTGGAATCGGCATTTGCGAACTATAAAACGGCGCAAGCGGATATCACCGCCATCAATGCACAGATTGAACAGTCGCGTTTGACGCTGGCGACTGCCAAAGAAGATCTTGGTTACACCCAGATTGTGGCGCCGATGGATGGCACGATTGTGGCGATTGTGACCGAAGAAGGTCAGACTGTAAACGCCAACCAGAGTGCGCCGACTATTGTGAAACTGGCAAAACTGGACACCATGACCATTAAAGCTGAAATTTCTGAAGCAGATGTCATGAAAGTTGAAGAAGGTCAAACGGTTTATTTCAC
>DFCG01000040.1:6362-10604 GCA_002367455.1 Acinetobacter sp. UBA3060
AAATTGCGTATTGATATGACGGCGCAAGTTTATATCGTACTGGATGAAGCCAAAAATGTGCTGACCATTCCTGCTGCGGCCATTCAAGGTTCAAACCGTCCGCCACGTGCCAATCGCGGTGAAGGCAGTCCGGCATCACGTCCTGAAGCTGAATCGGCTCAAGGCAATCGCCCTGCCGGTGAACGTCCAGCGCGTCTAAACCTGTCTGAAGCAGAACTTGCATTGATTGAGCAAGGTAAAGCACAACGTGGCATGGTTCGTGTCTTGCAAGCCGATGGTACTGCAAAACCAACCCCTGTATTAATCGGTTTGAATAACCGCGCGACTGCGCAAGTGCTGAAAGGTTTAAAACGTGGTGATCAGGTGGTGATTGCCGATGGTTCTGATACCTCCAATGATGCAGCAAAACGCGGTGGCAATAGCCGTGGCCCAATGAGAATGTAAGCATGAATTCACAACAACAGCCTCTCCTCGAGGTGAAAAATCTGGTTCGTGAATTCCCTGCGGGTGAAAGCACGGTCCAGATTTTAAAAGGGGTGAATCTGGAGATTTATCCGGGTGAACTGGTAGCGATTGTCGGCCAGTCCGGTTCCGGTAAATCGACCCTGATGAACATTCTGGGTTGTCTGGACAAACCAACTACCGGTAGCTATAAGGTTAAAGGCCGTGAAACCCGCGAACTGGAAGCGGATGAACTGGCGCAATTACGCCGTGAATATTTCGGCTTTATTTTCCAGCGTTATCATTTATTGGGTGATTTAGACGCAGCAGGCAATGTCGAAGTTCCTGCGATTTATGCCGGTGCAGATTCATCTGAACGACATGCGCGAGCCGTCAAGATTCTGACCGATCTGGGTCTGGGTGAAAAAACCCAGAATCGTCCGAGCCAGCTCTCTGGTGGTCAGCAGCAACGTGTTTCGATTGCCCGTGCGTTAATGAATGGCGGTGACGTGATTCTGGCCGATGAACCGACCGGTGCATTGGACAAGAACAGCGGTATTGAAGTGATGCGCATTTTGCGTGAACTGAATGCCAAAGGTCATACCATCATTCTGGTCACGCATGATCATAATGTAGCGAAAAATGCGACCCGGATTATCGAGATTTCAGACGGTAATATCATTTCCGACCAGCCCAATGTTCCTGAAGTCGAAGAGCATCTGGAAAAACAGCCGCTGATCCGCAGTGAACAAAAGAAGATTTCTTCATGGCGTTCTGCAGTTGACCGTCTGGGTGAAGCCTTCCGGATGGCCTTGCTGGCCATGAATGCACATCGCATGCGGACTTTCCTCACCATGCTCGGAATCATTATCGGTATTGCTTCGGTGGTCTCGGTGGTGGCACTCGGTAATGGCTCACAAAAGCAGATTCTGGAAAATATCAGCAGTCTGGGGACCAATACCATTACCGTATTTCAGGGTCGAGGCTTTGGGGATAATTCCAGATCTTCACAGTCCAAAACCCTGATTCCGGCCGATGCCGATGCGCTAGCTGAACAACCGTATGTCGATGGCGTCAGCCCATCGGTGAATAGCAGTGTCACCGGCCGTTATAAAGAAATCGAAGCTTCAACTACGGTCAACGGCGTCAGTGAAGATTTCTTCTACGTGCGTGGCATGACTTTCCAGTCCGGTCAGCCTTTTGACCGCAGTAGCGTCATGCAACAGGCGCAAGATGTCGTCATTGACACCAATACCAAAAACACCTTCTTTAAGGATGGCACCAATCCGGTGGGTCAGGTGATTTTACTCGGGAGCGTACCGAGCCGGATTATCGGGGTGATCGACGCGCAAAAAGGCATGATGGGCAATAATGACAGCCTGAATGTCTATCTGCCGTATTCCACCGTGATGAGCCGTATGCTGGGTCAATCCAATGTTCGCAGCATCATTGTGCGGATTAAGGATGAATACCCAAGTGCGGCGGCTGAAAATGCGATTCTGAATCTGCTGGTACAGCGACATGGCGCGCAGGATGTGTTTACCCAGAATGCCGACAGTATTCGTGAAACCATTCAGCAAACCACGGCGACCATGACTCTGCTGATTTCAGCAATTGCGGTAATTTCACTGGTGGTCGGCGGGATTGGCGTAATGAATATCATGCTGGTATCGGTAACCGAACGTACTCAGGAAATTGGGGTGCGTATGGCGGTGGGTGCCCGTCAAAGTGATATTTTGCAACAATTCCTGATTGAAGCCGTTCTGGTCTGTATCTTGGGTGGTATTTTGGGTGTGCTGCTTTCCCTCGGGATTGGCCAATTAATTACCCATTTTGCCGGCGGTACTTTCCAGATGGCGTATTCAACCACTTCGATTGTAGCGGCCTTTGTCTGCTCAAGCCTGATCGGGATTGTGTTTGGCTTTATCCCGGCACGTAACGCTGCTCGTCTGAATCCAGTCGATGCGCTCTCTCGCGAATAAGGAATCTGATATGCAAATGAATTTAACCAAGCTTGCCAGTGCCCTGTTGCTGGGAAGCTCGCTGGTCGGTTGTGCCGCAGTGGTGAAAACCCCCTATGAACCGCCTGCGATCAATATGCCGGGTAGCTTTCAAAACAATAAGGTGCTTAGTCAGCAGATTCATGCCGATATTTTGGCAGATCAATGGTGGACTTTATTTAAAGATCCGCAATTAAATAATTTGGTGAATGAAGTATTGGCGCAGAATACCGANNGTCGGTGATGCAAGAATTTCAACGGGCCATCGTTTTAGCCTAGATGGTGGCGGCGATTCTTCGACGGGTCTTTCACTGGGTTATCCGGACTTAAGCTATGAGCTGGACCTGTTTGGTAAACTGGTCAATCAGACTGAAGCGGCACGCTGGGAAGCACTGGCCTCTGAAGAAGACTTGCAGGCAACCGCACAAAGCCTGATTGGCACCACGGCACAATTGTACTGGCAACTGGCTTATCTGAATGAACGTTATAGTGTGGTACAGCAAAATCTGGCGACCGCGCAAAAAACCTATGATCTGGTGCGGGTGCAATATCGTGCCGGCGCAGTATCCGGTCTGGATTTAACCCAGGCGGAACAGGCAATTCAAAGTCAACAGGCGACTTTAAGCCAGATTGAACAGCAACGTGTGGAAACACGTACCGGACTCGCGGTATTGCTGCACATGCCGGTTCAACAGCTCGCGATTCAAGAGCCAAGCCGTTTACCGAATATTCAATTGCCGAGTATTCAGGCTGACTTACCGGCGAGTTTGTTGTCACGTCGCCCTGACCTTCGAGCCACTGAACTGCGCTTGCGTAAGGCACTAGCCAATAAAGATGCCAACAAAGCCAGCTACTATCCATCCATTAGTTTGACCGGTAATCTGACCACCGGTATTGGCAGCAGTACTTCCCTCTCGAATGCCCTGAAAAATCCGGTTGCAACTTTAGGTGCTGGTCTGACTTTGCCTTTCCTGCAATGGAATGACATGAAACGTGATCTGCAAGTCAATGAGCTGGAATATGAAAAAGCCATTATCCAGTATCGCCAGACCATGTATGAAGCCTTTGCTGATGTGGAAAATGCCTTGTCGAATCGTACTGAGCTCACTAAGCAGGTGACTTTGCAGCAACGCAATGTTGAGCTGGCAGAAAGAACTGAACGCTTGACTGAAGTGCGTTATCGTAATGGTGCAGTAGCCTTGAAAAACCTGCTGGATGCACAGGAAACCACGCGCAATGCACGGCTGTCCTTGGTGCAAACCCGACAGAACCAATACAATGCCTATGTCACCTTGATGCAGGCATTGGGTGGTAGCCCGATTAAACAGTTGCCTTAACAAAGCTTAATCCATAAAAAAACCGCTGCCAAACAGCGGTTTTTTTAGTTCATATGATTTGAGTCAGTTTATTTCATTTGCAAATACGCATTCACATTTTTCAATAATTCAATTGATCGCTCATGTCCGAGCAAACTGCCTTTTTCCAGCCAGTCCCGTGCGATTCCGATATCACGCTCTACACTAATACCCTTGGTATATAAACGCCCAAGATGGCTATAAGCATCCGCATTCACCTGCACTGCCGCCTGCTGATAATAGTGTACGGCTTGCTCAATATTATTCTCAACACCTTGACCTTGCTCATAGGCTTCACCCAGAGCATTCAGTGCTACACCATTCTGCTGAGCGGCTGCTTTTTGCAGATAGCTCAAGCCTAAGGCAATATCCTGCGCAATCTGTTGGCCTTTAAGATATTTCAAGCCCAATTCTGCTTGTGCCTGGGCATGACCCAATTGCGCAGC
>DFCG01000040.1:10634-10883 GCA_002367455.1 Acinetobacter sp. UBA3060
GCCGACGATATAAATTAAATCCGCTTCAGACTGAGCCACAATCTGCCAATAGTGCTGTGCCGCGCTCTGAATCATTTGTGTGGCTTTGGCAATGTCTTTTACTGTACCGACACCATTTAAATAACACAGCGCTAGCCCCATCTGTGCAGACACATCATCAGGACTAAGCTGATAGGCAGCCTGATATAACTCAAATGCTTTTTGCGGTTCGTTGGCCACCAGGTGCTGCTCAAAATACAGCGCAGCAAT
>DFCG01000040.1:10956-17169 GCA_002367455.1 Acinetobacter sp. UBA3060
ACATACCAGCCATGAAAATAAGCCAGTCCGATTAAGGTCTTGGCGTGTGCATCGGCGTGATCTTTGGACTGCTGCAATAAATGCTGAAACACGCGCTGACGCTGGTCTGTATCGATACGGCCTTGCAACACACCGGCATAATAATCATAGAGACCTTTCTGGTCACCGAGACTGATACAGCGTTTAATAAATTGCAGTGATTGCGTCAGGTCTTGGGGCAGAATCTGACCATGCGCACAATCATCGGCGATTTGCTGATTAGCAGCCAAATGATCTTGTTGTGCCGCCAGAAACAGATAATGAATTCCTTGCACTAAATCTTGGGTTGTTGAATCTGCCAAATAATACTGGGCCAGCTGATACTGCGAATTGGCATGACCCTGCCCGGCATTTTGAATTAACAATGCCAGACGCTGTTTTTCTGCAGTCATCTCGTTTTGAGGCTGGCCTTCGGTAGAAGAAAGTTCAGTAATACGATATTGGGCATCCAGATTGCCACGTGCTACCGCATGTCGGTACCAATACAAAGCTTTTTCCGGGTCAGCCTGTTGATATGCCTCCCCTTCATGAATCCGCCCCAAATGATAAGCCGCTTCATCACTGCCCAAGCGAAAGGCTTTGTCCAGGTAGCTAATGGCTTTTTCAGTATTTTGCTCATGTCCCAGACCTTGCAGATGCATCAGACCCATGCCTACATAGGCTTGTGGGATTTCCTGTTGCTGGGCCAGCCCCTGATAAATCTGATAGGCACGTTCATAATTCGGATATTCCGGATCTGAACTCAAACGTGCTGCATGTTTCAGTTGAGCATCAATCTGCTCAATCCATAAATCATGTTGTACAGCCTTCGCCTGATCACGTTTCACCGGATCCGGACGTTTCCACATCCAGATCGCCAACNNAATGAATCCTTTCATTCTAAACGCGAGTTTAAAAAAAGCACATAGATTGTGCTTTTTATTTTTAAATCAGGCTTTTGCTCTTTTACTATCGAGCTTTTTCAAACCTTCTGCCACGGCAACCATGGCAAAGCTTGAAGTTACCACCACGGCAGAACCATAACCACCGCAGCGCAAGCCGGCACTAGCACACACATCGGCACTGGAGAATGGATTATCGATGGAATAGACACAAGTAATGCCGAATTTTTCTTTAGGCTTTTTGCAGATGCCTTTAGCACGTAACTGGGCACGCAATTTGGCCAGCATCGGGTCCTGTTCGGTTTTAGATAAATCGGCGACCCGAATTTTCAGCGGATCCAGTTTACCCCCTGCCCCGCCCGATACGATTAACGGAATCTTGTTAAAACGACAATGTAACATCAAGGCGAATTTAGCTTTGACATCGTCAATACAGTCGAGGATTAAATCTGGATCACCTGCTAAAATTTCTTTGATATTCTGAGGCGTCAGGTAATCATCAATCAGATTAATTTTAATGCGTGGATTAATTGCGCGGCAACGCTCGGCCATGACTTCAATTTTTTCATGACCCAAGGTGGTACTCATGGCAGGTAACTGACGGTTAATATTAGACGCGGCCACCACATCCATATCCACCAAGGTCAGCTCGCCCACACCACTACGTGCCAGAGCTTCTACTGCCCATGAACCGACACCGCCGATACCGATCACCATCACATGACTTTTTTCATAATGGTTAAAGCTGTCTTCTCCATAAATTTTGGCAACACCAGCAAAACGGCGGTCATATTCATCATCTTGAAGCAGGTCGGTCATAGGTCATCTATAGCAATAAAAATACCGGATCATTTTAGCAAAATCCGCTTTTCTTTACCGCCACTAAATTTTTGATCGATTTAAATGACATTCAGACCGGATGAGAGCGACAACCCACTCGAGATTGATTAAAATATCAACAAATTAATTCTATGTCATTTGGCCAAAAGGAGTGAAATGTCATGCTATTTAACACCCTTTTGGGTTTGAACATACTTTGTATCGGGCTTTATTTTTATGTTCTGATCAGCAAAAAAAACAAAAATTATTATCTCAGTATTCTCATTCGTTTAATGACTTTAGGATTATTTGGCTTGGTTATTTTCGATCGTTATGAAACACAGAATCATCTGATTGTGTTATTGCTCTTGTGGGTAGGCTTTGAAAGCATGGAGCAGTTTTACGCTAGAAAAAAATCCAGTTCAGTAAAATAAAAAAGAGGCTTGCGCCTCTTTTCAATTCATCGGAATTTAGTCTTTATTCATGATAAAGAAATATTGACGATAATATTTCAGTTCTGCAATCGAATCGCGAATATCATCCATCGCCAGATGCGAGGCATTTTTCTTGAGACCGCTCATGATTTCCGGGCGCCAGCGTTTGGCCAGTTCTTTCACTGAAGAGACATCCAGATTACGGTAATGGAAATACTGTTCCAGTTCAGGCATCAAACGGTGCAGGAAGCGACGATCCTGACAGATCGAGTTACCACACATCGGTGAAGATTTTGGATTGACCCATTTTTTCAGGAATTCAAGGGTTTGCTGCTCGGCATCCTGAGCGGTCAGTTTACTGCGACGCACACGCTCAATCAGACCGGACTGACCATGCTGGCGAGTGTTCCACTCATCCATGGCATTTAACAGACGTGCAGGCTGATGTACCGCAAGCACAGGACCTTCAGCCAAAATATTCAAATTGTCATCGGTTACAATTGTTGCAATTTCAATAATTTGATCATTGTCTGTGTCTAGACCTGTCATTTCAAGGTCAATCCAAATCAGGCGGGTATCAGCGGTGCTGCTCATAAATGTGCAATCTTATTGGGTTTAAAAACAACTATAGTAGCAAATTAATTACATCTTGGGTGTCATTCGGGGGCTGCTTCATGCTATTTTTGCCATCTGATTTACCCGGTTTTTTTAGGATATGAATGGCCTTAATACGTAAGCGTCGTCTGACAGAGCAACAACAGCGTCGCATTCAGAAACAACAGAAAACACGTCAAGAAGATCTCGATACCTCCAGTGATCTCGAAGGTTTAGTGGTGCAACATTATGGCCGCCAACTTGAAGTGCAAGCTTTGTCTCGCCCTGACATTCACCCTGAAAAACCTGTGGTCGCCGATGGTGAGCCCGAACCCTTCTGGAAAGAGATTGAACTGGACAGCGTCTGGCGCTGTCATACCCGGACCAATCTGGATTTATTGGTCACGGGTGACCGGGTCAAATGGCAAGCCGATCCGAATACCGGTTTAGGAATTATCACCGCGATTCATCCCCGAAAATCCTTATTGACACGCCCCGACCGCTATCACAAGGTTAAACCGGTAGCGGCCAACATTTCACTGATTGTGATCGTGTTTGCACCATTGCCTGAGCCAGCGCCGGGCCTGATCGACCGTTATCTGGTGGCCTGTGCCGATGCCGATATTCCTGCATTGCTGGTGATGAATAAAGCCGATTTGTTAAAAGAAAACGATCCGATTCTGACTCTGCTGCAAGAATATCAAGATCTCGGTTATGAAGTGATGCAGACCCAATCCGATGGCGACCTGACTGCACTGTCTAATCGTCTGGAAAATGAAACGGTGGCTTTCGTCGGTCAATCGGGTGTGGGTAAAAGCACGCTGATTAATGCGATCGTGCCGGATGCCGCACAGAAAACCAATATTATTTCGGAAAACTCGGCACTTGGTCAGCACACTACGACATCAACGCGCTTGATCGGTTTTGGTGAAGGTGCCGCCCTGATTGACTCTCCGGGAATTCGTGAATTTGGCCTGTGGCATCTGACTTTAGATAAGGTACAAAGCGGCTTTCCTGAAATTGAAAACCTGCTCGGCCATTGTCAGTTCCGTAACTGTACCCATAAGCATGAAAAACAATGTGCTTTGCGTCAGGCTGCTGCCGCAGGTGAAATTTTACCGCGCCGACTGGACAGCTATTTACGTTTAATCGACGAAATCACTGAAGCACAGCAAAAAAATTAATTTTCTTAACCCTTGGCCCTTGAAGCGGTGATTTTGATCACCATATTTATGAGCTATACTCTTGGCAATTTTAAAATTGTAATTAGGTGAATTGTGGAACGTTGGTTCGAGTTTATGGGGAATCACCCCTTCTTATTTGGAACACTCGCGGTATTAGTGGTTTTGTTCTTCATTATCGAAGGTCAACGTAACGGTCGCAAAATTTCTCCGCAATCGCTGGGAATTTTAGTCAAAGCAAAAAATGCCATGCTGATTGATTTACGTGATGCCAAAGACTTCCGTGAAGGTCATATCAGCGGCAGCCGTAATATTCCATATAGCCAGATTACAAAACATGTTGAAGAGCTGAAAGCATCTGATCGCCCTTTGGTGTTCATTTGTAACCTTGGACAGGTGGCTGGTACTGCATTACAGCAGGTTGGTCATGCCGATGCCTACCGTCTTGATGGCGGCGTCAGCAACTGGAAAGCTCAAGGTTTACCTTTGGTGAAAAGCAAATAATCCACGAACAGGAGATTGATCATGGCTGAAGTTACTATTTACTCGACGACTGTATGTCCTTATTGCGTGCGTGCAAAACAGCTACTGGAACGTAAGGGTGTGGCATATAAAGAGATTAACTTGTCTCAAGAAGCGCCTGAAGTACGTCTTGAATTGATGCAGCGTACCAATCACCGTACCGTGCCACAAATTTTTATTAATGATCAGTTCATCGGTGGTTTTGACCAACTTTATGCTTTAGAGCGTGAAGGCAAACTTGATGAATTGCTGGCTTAACCTTACTAAAATTATCACTTCATATTAAGGATCAAAAAATGAGTGAAGAACAACAAGCTCAACCACAATTGGCATTAGAGCGTATTTACACCAAAGATATTTCTTTTGAAGTTCCTGGGGCGCAAGTTTTTACCAAGCAATGGCAACCTGAGTTAAACATCAATCTTTCTTCTTCTGCAGAAAAAATTGATGAAACTCATTTTGAAGTGGCTTTGAAAGTCGTGGTTCAAGCAACCAACGAAGGTGATACCGCGTTTATCGTTGATGTAACTCAAGCCGGTATTTTCCTGGTCGATGGCGTTGAAGAAGAGCGTCTTCCATACATCCTTGGTGCTTATTGTCCGAACATCCTGTTCCCGTTCCTACGTGAAGCAGTAAACGATATGGTGACTAAAGGTAGCTTCCCACAATTACTATTGACTCCAATCAACTTCGATGCTGAATTTGAAGCCAATATGCAACGTGCGCAAGCCGCTGCTGTAGATGGTCAAGCTTAATCGCTGTCCTTCAAATCAAAAAAAGACCGCTTATGCGGTCTTTTTTATTAGTAACTTCCCTCTCCTCACAGAAGATGAGAAACGCTGTTTCGCAAGGGGGAGAGGTAAATAAAAATCCCCTCATCCCGGCCTTCTCCCAAAGGGAGAAGGTGAAAAGTAGGGTTTTACTCTGCATCCGCCATCAAATCAGCGCTCATCCCAACAGTGTTAAAGCCGGCATCAACATACAGGATTTCACCAGTAATTCCGTTAGCCCATGGCGAGCACAGGAATAATGCGGCATTACCAACATCTTCAATTGTCACATTACGTTTCAGTGGCGCAACTTTCTCATTCAGGTCAAGCATTTTACGGAATGATTTAATACCTGAAGCTGCCAGAGTACGGATTGGACCCGCAGAGATCGCATTCACACGAATACCTTCTTGACCCAGGCTAGACGCCAAATAACGTACACCAGCTTCTAAAGAGGCTTTTGCCATACCCATCACGTTGTAGTTCGGCATAACGCGCTCAGAACCTTGATAGGTCAATGTCAGCAAACAACCTTGACGGGCTTGTAGCAAAGGTTTAGCTGCACGCGCCATTGCAATAAAACTATAAGCACTGATGTCATGCGCAATATTAAAGCCTTCACGATCCGTGATCTCGGTGAAGTCACCATCCAGCGTATGTGCCGGTGCAAAACCGATAGAATGCACCACGCCGTCCAGACCATTCCAGTGTTTAGCCAATTCAGCAAATGCTTGGTCAATTTCAGCATCTACCGCCACATCACAAGGAAAAACCAGTTTCGAACCAAACTGTTCAGCAAAGTCATCTACCCGCTTTTTCAGCTTTTCATTTGGATAAGTAAAAGCCAATTCAGCACCTTCACGATGCAATGCTTGAGCAATACCAAAAGCAATCGATAATTTACTCGCAATGCCCGCGATCAAGAAGCGCTTACCCGCCAAAAGTCCTTGTGCCATGTGAATCTCACCTAAAA
>DFCG01000040.1:17220-23178 GCA_002367455.1 Acinetobacter sp. UBA3060
GGTCCGACATACTGCACCACTCGATGAAGTTTTTTGGCATTTAGATTGGTGATTTGCCCGGTGATGCCCAGTTTGAATCCCAGTTTGATAAAGGCCTTGGCTTCCTCAATCCCACCACCAAAGGCATGCGCAATGCCGCCCTGTTTAAACTGCTGTTGTTTTAAAATCTGCAAAACCTCCGCATGTGACTTACGGATATGCAGCAAAACCGGCTTATCGAATTGCTGCGCCAGTTCAAGCTGTGCAGTAAAAAAGTCTTTTTGCTTCTGAAAAATTTCAGCCTGTTTGTGCTGTTTTAAAAAGGTATCCAGACCGATTTCACCAATGGCAATACAGTGCTCATTTTTAAGCAGCTGTTCCAGCTCCTGTAAATGATCAGTCTGATGCTGTTCAATATAAAATGGATGCAAGCCCGGCGCTAAGTGACTTTGAGGTGCATTTTCCAGGTCATTGATAAAGTCGTGAGTTCCTAACAGATCAGCAAAACGGTTTTGCAAAAAACCAATTAAAACCAGATGCTCGACACCTGCCGCTTTGGCCGCATACACCAACTGTTCCCGATCAGGATCAAAATCGGGAACATCAAAATGGGTATGCGTATCAAACAGTTTTAAGGTCATTTGGCTTTTGCAGCAGATGCTGGCTGTGCCTCAGAGGCAGCTTTTTCAGTTTTAGGCAGATATTCAGGTTTCAGTACACCTTGTAGCTGCTCATAAGGAATCATTAAACGTGGCAAGCCAACCACATATGGCCCAATTTCATATTCGGCATATTGCAAGACCAGACCTTGTTGAGCCAGATAGAAATTATCGGTGAGTTTGAACTTCCAGGCCTGCTCATATTCCGCCACATCTTTGGCCAGCTTGGATTCTACCACCCAGTTTTTAAACGCATCATAAGCACGCGCTTCCAGTTGGGCTTTCTGTTTGGCCGCAATAATGTCATCCAGCTTAACCAATTTTTTCTGCTCCAGATCAAAATTATAATAAGTCTGTGCAGATGCGCCGTGTGCTCCTCCCAGATAATAACTGCTGTTCAGAACCACGGTCGCCAAAGGATCTCCTGAATTCAAAATCTTGGGCTTAATCATCAGGCTAATACTATGACTGGCACTCAGGGCCTTGAGCTCTTTATCCAGATTCAAGAAAGTCTGCATATAAGGTTGAGTTTGCTGCTCAAGCTGCTGTTTTGGTGTCACCACTGTTGCTAAAGCAGCTTTGGGTTCAGAGGCGGCAACGTCTGCTTCGCTGGCAGCGCTCACTTTTGCCGGTTCAATCGCATCAACAGACAGGATATTTTTCAACTGTTGCAGAATCTGCTGGTCGATCCATTCATCAATAAAGCTCTGATTACTGTTCAGACGTTCGATCGAAATTTCCGGACAGCTTTTGTCTTCACATTCTGGAATCGCCAGCTTGAGCTTTTCGGTATCGCCGCTGAGTTTAAGTGCTTCAGCTTCGGCTTGTAGCACCTCGGAAGCACTTGATTCTTCCGGCTCATTACTCTTCGGCTGACAGGCACTCAGCAAGATCGCTGATGCCAGGATGGATAGACAAAAGATATTCTTGTATTTTGGCATTCATTCACCTTTTTGGAACCTGTACGCTTGCAGGATCATGAGCTTTAAAACATATGCTGATAGATATCAGCTTTCAAGACCTGTTGTGTTTGTTGTTTTGTTAAATAAATATCCAGTTGTTTGGCATCTTTGCTAATTTCATGGCTGCGAAAATGCAGCCCAATGCCTTCCTGATCAAAGAACCAGTCAGCCTGTCCCCAATACAGTTTTTTCGGCGCTTTCTGCTGAACTTGCTGATCGTTTTCTTTGAGCCATGTATCATAGGCTTGCTGAATAATCTGATCCATTACTAACTGTTGCTTAGGATCGACAATATCCAGTGGGGTTAGCATTTTCTGCTGGCGACGATCAGCCACAAAAAAATAATAGCGCTCATGCACGCTGACATTTTCCTGTTTGGTATCGACCCCAATCTGCATCAATACATATTGATTGCGTTGGTAAGGAATACGGGTATATAGCGATAACTCATAAGCCTTGTTCAGATTGAGCTGCGCCTGCCACGCATCCGATTTTTTTACATAGGCATTGATCGCCTGCTGTAAATTCATGTCCTGTTTCAAGCCGATTTGATCCTGAATCACTTTGGCCTGCTGCTTTTCAATCCATTGGTTCATCCATGGATCAACCGTATGCAAGGTCTGAATATCCAGATTGATACAGTTTTTATTTTCACAAAATGGCAAGGCAATCTCGGCCGGCTGCTCTTGAATATTCAGATAAGGCAAAACATCTGCGGTCTGCTGAGCTGCGGTGATTTGCTCATTTTCCGGAGTATTAACAGGCTCTTTTTCGCTTTGATCACAGCCACTCAGGACAAGACTTAAACCAATCACAGAACCGAGGACGACTTCCTTGCTGAGCTTCATTCTCTTTGCTATATCTATCGAGTTATTAATTGCTTAAATGTAGCATAAAATAAAACAGCTTCCGGAGAAGCTGTTTGATATTTTTAAACTTTAGCTGCGNNTTGTATTCTTCTTTCAGACGGTAAGCCACCACTTCAAACTGTAGCACACCCACCGCACCCACGATCAGGTCGTTGTTATTCTGTGGCATGAATACCTGGGTTGCCCCTTCTTCAGAAAGCTCTTTCAGACCTTTTTGCAGCTGCTTGGATTTTAATGGATCCTTCAAGCGGACACGGCGGAACATTTCAGGCGCAAAGTGCGGAATACCGGTAAACTGAAGTTTCTCACCCGAGGTAAATGTATCACCGATCTGAATGGTGCCATGGTTATGCAGACCAATAATATCACCCGGCCAAGCTTCTTCCAGATGCTGACGATCGCCAGCCAGGAAAGTTAAGGCATCGCTGATGCGCACATCTTTGTCCAGACGCACATGCTTCATCTTCAAGCCTTTTTCATACTTGCCTGAACAGATCCGCATGAAAGCAATACGGTCACGGTGCTTCGGATCCATATTGGCCTGAATCTTGAAGACGAAACCGGTAAAGCCTTCTTCATCCGCTTCCACAACACGATCTTGGGTCGGATGGGCTTTAGGAGATGGCGCATATTGACTGAAAGCATCCAGAACATGGTCGACACCAAAATTACCCAAGGCTGTACCGAACAACACAGGCGTTTGACGACCCGCCAGAAATTCTTCGCGGTCTAAAGGCTCATTGGCCATTTGTACCAGTTCAAGCGATTCTTCAAATGCCGCCCAAGCCAGTTCACCCACTTTCTCACGAAGATCAGGATAGTCATAACCATCACGCACTTCGATCTCAGTAATCACTGAACCGAAACCGGCTTTATACACGTAGAATTTTTCTTCGATTAAATTAAATACACCGGCAAAATCACGGCCTGTACCGAGTGGCCAGGTGATCGGGACACATTTAATTTTTAGAACGTTTTCGATTTCATCCAGAAGCTCAAGCGGCTCACGGATTTCACGGTCCATTTTATTGACGAATGAAATGATCGGGGTATCGCGCATCCGACACACTTCCATTAGTTTAATGGTTCGGTCTTCGACACCTTTTGCCCCGTCAATCACCATCAGCGCCGAGTCTACCGCGGTTAGGGTACGGTAGGTATCTTCCGAGAAGTCTTCATGTCCCGGGGTGTCCAGAAGATTGATCATCTTGTCTTTGAAAGGGAACTGCATCACTGAGGTTGTGATCGAGATGCCACGTTCTTTTTCCATTTCCATCCAGTCTGATGTTGCGGCCCGGTCAGATTTACGGCTTTTTACCATCCCGGCCACCTGAATAGCCTGACCCCATAACAGCAATTTTTCTGTCATGGTAGTTTTACCGGCATCGGGGTGGGAAATAATAGCGAACGTACGTCGCTGGGCGACTTGTGCCGCCAGTTCTTGCTTAAAGCTCATGAAATACACCTACTGCTCAATGCACAGCATTCGAGATCAAATTCGATCAATATGAAAAAAATTGGCGATATTGTAGCAGAGTTTCAGGGTGGAGTTCCGTGAGCCATGTTGTCTATCTATCCTGACGCTCAATGAATTAGAGCGCTATTCATGGAATTGTAAGTTTTCTAGTCGTTGTTCATCTCCCGGCAAGCCCAGCAAAAAGCCTTGTAACTGTTCACAACCGAGCCGGGTTAAAATTTCTGCTTGCGCTTCTG
Source organism: Acinetobacter sp. UBA3060 (assembly GCA_002367455.1). Taxonomy (GTDB): domain Bacteria; phylum Pseudomonadota; class Gammaproteobacteria; order Pseudomonadales; family Moraxellaceae; genus Acinetobacter. The sequence continues at coordinate 21,403 of DFCG01000040.1, forward strand.
TTTCAACACCTTCGGCGGTCACCACCAAGCCCAGTTTTATGGCCAGCTGAATAATGCTTTCCAGAATCATTTCTTCTTTGGAGCCGACTGCCAGATTTTTGATAAATTCCCGGTCAATTTTTAACTCATCTACGGCGAAACTCTTTAAATAGAGAAAACTGGAATGCCCTGTACCAAAATCATCAATGGCTAGACGGATGCCCATTTGTCTTAAGCGCTTAAAGCTGCGCATACTCACATCAATATGATGCATGGCAGTCGATTCAGTAATCTCGATCATTAAATGCTGAGGACTGATTTTATATTGTGCAAATAACTTTTCTAAAGTACTAAACAGATGCTTATGTTCAAATTGTACCGCAGACAAATTGACCGCGATAGGGAAAAATTCAGTATGTGTCCGTTGCCATTTTTGAATCTGCTGACAAGCCAGTTCCAATGCCCAATAGCCCATTTGAATAATCANNTTGCTTTCATCCTGGTCGGTAGAATAATTAAAGACTGAATAGGTATTGCGTCCCTGATACTTGGAACTCAGCATCGCGGCATCAGCATTGACCAGCAGATCCTGTAAATTTTTGCCGTGCTCCGGATACATGGCAATACCAATACTGCTCGAGATATGAATACTCTTGCCTTCAATCAGGAAACTTTCCTGAATCAGTTCAAGAATCTGTTCTGACATTTTTGCAGCTTTGGCGACTGAAGTATTTTCCAGTACCAGCAGAAATTCATCCCCACCAATTCTGAGCAGCTTGGAATGATGGCCTAATAACAGATGAATCCGCGTGGTCAATTGAATCAGCAACTGATCACCGACCAGATGGCCAAACACATCATTGACTGCTTTAAAACGATCCAGATCGATATATAAAAAAGCAATTTCATGCTGCTGTTCGGACTGACCTGAAAACAGCAGATTTGCATATTCAGCCAGATACAAACGGTTAGGTAATTTGGTCAGATTGTCCTGAATGGTCTGATTTTCAATTTGTTGATTGGCCCATGCAAGCTGACGGTTGCGTAATCCCACACGCAGTTCGGACACGATGATACAAATCAGCGTTACCAGCAGCAATCCACTCATCAGTATCATGGCCAGAAATAGCTGATCATGTGCCTGAACTAATTCCGGTGACTGTTGCATATGGGCGGCAGTAAAATTGAATGACATCATGCTAATAGAGTGCATGCCAAAGATGCTGAGTGCGATCACACCTAATATGAGAACTGATCGGAAAAATGACCAAGTACTTCTGGTACTTAACCAGAGGATAAACATAGAGGCAATGCATATCACCAGAACAGACAGGAGCAGCATCCCCCAATCCAGCTCGTATTTATTCAGCACAAAACTTGCTGTCAGCCCAATAAAATGGATCAACCAGATGAATAGACCCAATAGCATGGCGGTTAGCATTAAATTGAAGGTTTTAAAGTTTGGCTGTGAAGCGCCTGAAGCAAATTTTTTAATCCGTGCGATGAGATAGCAAGCAACCAATGCAGAAAGAACGGACCCGATGAGCAGACCAATATCATGCTGAATATCAATCATATAAAATGTTCCCCAGCGGTGATCATTTTTATTATGCTCTGCACTGATATTTCCATTTTCACCCGGTCAAATTTGAGCTCAGTAAAATCTCAAGACTGACCATCTATGCAAGCCAATTGGTCTGCAACAACATCAGTCTTAACTAAAATTTAGAATTTATATTTCTTTCTTTTGAAGTTGAGAATTGCCTCAAAAATAAGACTCAACAGAAAAATAAAATA
>DFCG01000003.1:0-6935 GCA_002367455.1 Acinetobacter sp. UBA3060
GCAGCAATGCCAATTGAACCCAATGCCATTGTTAGCCGCATCGCTGCTCGTTTTTGCGAACATTGCTGAAATTTCTGAATGACAAAAAAAGGACCAAAGCGTGAGGCAAAATTGGCGATTCCGACTAAAATCCCGACCAGAATAATCTCTAGATTCATGTTTGATCTCCTGTGTGCTCAGGATCTGGCTGCTTCAAAATATAGTGTTTGAATAGGCCGACAAAAATACCGGAACTGATACCGATAAAGATCGCGGCGGACAGGTCGATAAAATAACAGGCCACAGCAGAAACCAGAATCGTGACAGCTACAACAAAAGTATGTTTTTTCTCAAAAGCTGCCAACAAGAAACTCAGGAACAGCGCAGGTAACAAGAAATCCAGTGCTGCCTGCAAGAACTGTGGCAAGTTACTGACCTGATCGGCAAATAAGCCACCGAGGAAAGATCCGAGTGCCCAGGACATCCAGCTAAACAGGCTTAAACCGAGCATCCAGGATTCTGACCATTCTTGACGCCGTTGCGAGAGCTTGATCATGCCGGAGGCAAAAACTTCATCGGTCAAACCCCAAGACCAGATTGCCGTTTTCTTTAAATTCAGCCGGTCTTGAATCAGATTTTGTAACGCAGGGCCATAAAGCAGATGACGAATGTCCAAGGCAATCACGGTTAATGCCGTCATCCAGATAGATGTTCCACTACCTAAGAGAGCGACCACCAGGAACTGGCTGGCACCTGCATACATCGAACAGGACAGGAACAGTGCTTCCCAAGCGGTAAAGCCAAACTGAGTAGCTGACACACCAAAAGCAAACGACACCGGTAAATAAGTGAAGATAATCGCTTGGCTATCTTTTGCACCTTGCCAGAAGCCAGCAGGTTGCGTAGCGAGTTGATTCGGTTCAGACACGACACACCTTGAAGGAGAGTTGAACGATGGGTCAAATGAAGATTGTGTATTCTACGTGAATTTAATAGCATAGTGCCGAAATGTTTAAATTGGCGAGCCTGATATGTGGATGTTCAAGACACGTGCGATGCTGACTGCTGCTTTAATAAGCACGGCAATATTGTTACAAGCGTGTGGGAATGACAGTCAATCGACTGATAAGCCAGAAATTAAACCGGCACCTAAATTGACTAATGATGCGACGACTTATGCCAATGCCGCATGGCAACTGATCAATGAAGTGGATCCTCTGGTCTATAATAAAGAAGTGGATCAGCTGGAAACACAGGTACGTCAACCAGCACGTAAATTGAGTACAGACTGGCGTATTAATGTCAAAATGACTGATTCGGTAACCGAAGGCAAATATGCCCTGTGTCGTAAAGCCTTGACCAGTCTGGAAATCTGGGCGCGGACGACCATGGAAAATGGTAATAGTCTGCAACAAAAACAGGCGGATTATGAGCGGGATAAACTGCAATGCCAGAATGCCATTGCCCATCCTGCACTCGGAAATACTGATCCTAAGCAAAAAGGTACTGCAATTGCCAATATGCAATAAACCTTTGCCCATTTAAATGTACCTATAAAAAGCCAGTCATTTAGACTGGCTTTTTTAGCAAAATAAACTTTAAAAATAGGGCATCCACACATGTTCTAATAAAAGCACCATGACACCGCAGATCAGCAGGGTGCTGCCAATCATGCGTTGAATCAGCATACGTGTAGACATGGCAGATCTCCTCAAAGATTTAAAGTGCGTTTAACGCTTCCAGATAACGACGATTTACTTCTTTCCAGTTCACGACATTGAAAAAAGCTGAGATATATTCCGGACGACGGTTTTGATACTGTAAATAATAGGCATGTTCCCAGACATCCAGACCTAAAAGGGGAATATTGCGATGCATCAGCGGAGAATCCTGATTGGCGCTACTTTCTACAATAAGCGTTTGATCTGGCGCCATACTTAACCAGGCCCAACCACTACCAAAACGGCTAAGCGCTGCTTGGGTAAACGCTTCTTTAAATTCATCGAATCCTCCTAATTCATGTTCGATCGCTTTGGCAATTTCAGCTTCGGGATGACCACCGCCGTCTGGACTCATCACTGTCCAGAACAGGGAATGATTGGCATGTCCACCGGCATTGTTGATCACGTTCTGTTTGAGTTGCTCGGGCACTTCATTGAATTTGCTAATTAAGGCTTCGACTGATAAATCTTCCCACTCTGTACCCGCGATTCCTGCATTGATATTATTGATATAGGTTTGATGATGCTTGCTATGATGAATTTCCATAGTCTTGCTATCGATATGAGGCTCTAGCGCATCATAAGCATAAGGCAGTACAGGCAAGGTGTAACTCATTGGCAGGATTCCTTGGGGAGAATGGAGTTAGGTTATTTTTCATTAGATTTAAGATACGCCCTAATTTAATATTTATATATGAGAATAGTTATCATTATTGTTAATATGTGTTGATCTTATGCGCTTTCAGAAAGCCTGTTATACGTATGAATCCTCTTTTTAAAAGTAATAAAAAAAGCCCCCAAGAAGGGGGCTTTTTCAAACAGCAACGACTTAAACGTTAAAACGGAAGTGTAAAACATCGCCATCCTGAACGATGTAAGTTTTACCTTCTAGACGCCATTTACCTGCTTCTTTCGCACCGGCTTCGCCGTTGTACTGCACGAAATCATCATAAGCGATACATTCTGCACGGATAAAGCCTTTTTCAAAGTCGGTATGAATCACGCCTGCTGCCTGTGGTGCAGTTGCGCCAACTTTTACGGTCCAGGCACGAACTTCTTGCACGCCCGCGGTGAAGTAAGTTTGTAGGCCCAGTAATGAATAACCTGCACGAATTACAACGTTTAAACCCGGTTCTTCCATGCCCATTGCTTCAAGGAATTCAGCACGGTCTTCATCTTCAAGCAATGAAATTTCAGCTTCAATCTGGTTGCAAAGTGGAACCACAATCGCATTTTCTTCAGCGGCTAATTTTCTGACTGCATCTAAATGCGGGTTGTTTTCAAAACCGTCTTCAGCAACGTTGGCAATATACATCGTTGGTTTAAGCGTCATTAAACCAAAGCCACGTACCAGCTTGCGTTCGTCATCATCTAGGTCCGCTGCGCGAGCCGGTTTACCTTCATCCAGTAAAGGCTGGATTTTTTCCAGAACAGCTTTAGTGGCAAGCGCTTCTTTGTCGCCACCCTTGGCAGATTTTGTCAAACGCGTAATCGCTTTGGCTACAGCGTCCAAGTCTGCGAGCGCAAGTTCGGTATTAATCGTAGCGATGTCATCCAGTGGATCAATACGACCATTCACATGAATGACATTTTCATCTTCAAAACAACGCACAACGTGAGCAATTGCATCAGTTTCACGAATGTTGGCCAGGAACTGGTTACCCAAGCCTTCACCCTTAGAAGCACCCGCTACCAGACCTGCGATGTCTACAAATTCCATAGAAGTCGGAATAACACGTTGCGGTTTAACAATTGCAGTCAATTTGTCTAAACGTGGATCAGGAACAGGTACAATCCCGGTGTTTGGTTCGATCGTACAGAAAGGGAAGTTTTCTGCAGCAATAGCAGCTTTGGTTAAAGCATTGAAAAGTGTAGATTTACCAACGTTCGGCAAGCCGACAATACCGCAATTAAAACCCATGAAATAACTCACAAAAGCGTTATATAAAAATTGCCCCCGATTTTACATGAAAGCACNNAGGAATAATCAGCCAGTATTTTACTTTTGAATAAAAATCACATTGTTTTTCTAAAAGTGAGTGACTAAAGTATCTGAATAAAACAGCGGCCTACACGCCCTGATCCAATAACGATAAACATGGAGCATACATGCGAACTTTATACCAGTTTCCTTTATCTCACTTTTGCGAAAAAGCACGTTGGATGCTGGACCATAAAGAGTTGTATTATGTTGCTCATAATCTGATACCCGGGGTACACCGCGCTTTTGCCCGCCTGAAAACAGGACAGAATCGTCTGCCTATTTTGCGTGATCAGGATCGATGGATCGCAGATTCCACCCAGATTGCTCTATATCTGGATGATACTTATCCAGAACATCGTTTACTGCACGCGGAAGGATATTTTCGAAATAAAGCTTTAGAAATTAATGAAATTACTTTGGAATTGGGTCGTCATGTCCGTCGCTGGATGCTCTCTCAAGCACTGACTTCTGATCATGAATCTCTGGATATTTTAATTGGTGAGCAGGGCTATCTGCGCCAGTTTGAAAAATTTTCTAAACCTTTATTGAAAGCGATGGTGGCCAAGGGGTATGCATTGAATGAGGAAACCGTGGCGGAATCTAAACAACACATCGATGTTGCTGTACAGCAGCTCAATCAGATGCTGGTCAGCCAAGGTGGGCATTATTTTGTCGGAAATCGTTTAGGTCTGGCGGATATTGCAGTCTGTTCCATGTTGGCACCGCTTCTGGCGATTCCAGGTACGCCGTGGGAAAAAGAAAATTTTGAAACCTTGTCCGAAGAATATCGCGACTATCAGCAGTATTTGAATGAGCTACCACTGGGTGAATATATTTGCCGTATTTACCGAACCGAACGCAATGCACGGGTAGACTGGCGTGGTGTATAAGTTTAAATGCTAATCCAAGAATTAAAAAAACGCGCATGAAGCGTGTTTTTTAATGAGATTATGATTAACCCCAAGGATTAGTCTGGTCGATATCAATATTTTTAGTAAAATTATTGAGGAGTGAACCAAAATCAAATCCGGATGAAGAACCGCCACTGCCGATATTCTGAATTGTATCTTTAATGCCCGGCAGGATAGCAGACAGATCAATATTGGAATCAGTCGTACCCACACCTTGGACAAGATCACCGAGGTCAGGCAATTCAATCGAAGAGCCACTACCAACCAACTGACCAACACCTTCGGCAATACTGCCTAAGTCAAAGCCGTTTGAAGCAGAGGAAATACCTTCGATCATACCACCCAGATCCAGATCGCTACCGAGATTGAGATTGCCTAATAATCCACCTAAATCTATGCCATTTGAACCATTCGCAATCAGACCGCTCAGTAAGTCAGTGAAGCCACCGACATCAAAACCACCTGTTGCATTTCCGCCTACAAAGCCGCTAATTAAATCGGTAATAGCACCAAGATCAAAATCACCGCCTGCATTGCCACCGATTAAGCCACCCACCAGACCTGCAATTGCTCCAATATCTATATCACCTAAACCGTCAGAACCACCGATCAGACTACCGACCAATTCAGCAATTTGTGCGATATCAATTTCACCATTACCGCCAATCAGGTTGCCGACCAGACCTGCGATGGCACCAATATCTACACCGCCCAATCCGCCAGAACCGCCGATCAGGCCACTAACCAGTTGAGCGATTTGCGCAATATCAATCTCGCCATTGCCACCGATTAAGCCACCCACCAGACCTGCAATTGCTCCAATATCTATATCACCTAAACCGCCAGAACCGCCGATCAGGCCACCGACCAGTTGAGAAATTTTACCAATATCAATATTGCCTGTACTGCCGCTCAATAAGCCGCCCACCAGTTTAGAAATAGCCCCAAGATCCAGGCTGCTGCTATTGCTCCCCATTAAGCTCTTTAATAAGTTGGTGACCTGGGTAATATTAAAGCTACCGCCATTGGATTGAGTTAAGCTACTGATCAGGCTTTGAATATTTAAATTTGAGGCATTCGAACCAGAAAACTGAGTTAATAAATTGCTGAGATTTGTCGTACTCAGGCTGCTTCCAGAAAGGAGATTATTTAATAATGACCTGACTGAAGGTTGAGTATTGGATCCGGTGAGATTGCCAATAAGATTGGTGAGGGTGCCTGATGTCGTTCCACCGAATAAGCCGCCCAATAAGCTCTTCGTTTGGGTTTCGACGGTTAAAACAGGACTCACTTTTGTTTTTATCAAGCTTAAAAGTTTAGAAGCCATGACCGTTCCTTGTGTAATATTTTTGAAATGCGCTATTTTTGTTTTTAAAGCGCCTTTGTTTTAATCTATTTCTATACACTTGTAAAAGATGGACGGTTAAGTCGTGTAGGGGCTGAGAGGAATAGCCTATCTGTTGTCGTGTTTACCCAATTTAAATAATTTAAAAATAAAGATTTAATCAAAAATACCATTGGTCATGTTTTTAATTTATGCGATTAACGGTCATTTAAACCCTCCTGAAAACCGTATTTATAAAATGAAATCCCATTTGGGAAAAAATTTCAGAATATGAAAATTTTGTGAAAAATAAATAAATATTGTATAACAGAGATGGCGCAAAATTTTCTGCATCTATTGATTATTGATATAAGAGTATAAAAATGGAACTGGATCGTTTCGATAAACATATTCTAGAAATATTGACCCATGAAGATGTCAATCTGAATGAACTGTCCGAGCGGGTGAATTTATCTGTCAGTTCGGTGCATCGTAGGATCAAACACTTAATCGATCATAATATTATCAGTGGCTTAAAACGTGAAATCAATTACCAAAAATTAGGTTTCAGTCTGCATGTGCTGTTGCAGGTATCCTTAAGCAAACATGATAGCGATACTTTTGCCAAATTTCTGGAAGAACTGGAAAGTATTCCCGAAGTAATTAATGCCTTTTTGGTCACCGGTCAGTCGGCAGACTTTATTGTTGAAGTCGTGGCAAGAGATATGGAAAATTATAGTGAAATCCTGCTTAAGCGGATTGGAAAAATTGAGCATGTGGTGGCACTGCATTCCAGCTTTGTGATTAAAGAATATAATGTCTTTAACTGTAGCGGATTACTCAATAAAGTTTAATCAAAGCTAGGNNTGTACATCATCCAGATCTTCAAGCATATCAATCATTTTCATGATTTTTTTCGCTTGATCGATGTCAGTGATTTCTGCTTTGGTTGAAGGACTCATCACCACTTCAGCATTGTCAGATTTTAAACCTGCAGCAGTTAAAGCATCTTGAAC
>DFCG01000003.1:6972-17256 GCA_002367455.1 Acinetobacter sp. UBA3060
GTTACCATCAGTTTTAGAGAAGCAATGACGTACGTCAGGCACAGTACGGTTCAAGTTGTCAGTCATGGTTTCAACAATAACCGCAACACCACCTACACCATAACCTTCGTAGGTCACTTCTTTCAGGTCGTCGTTATCTTCGCCACCAGCACCACGTTGAATGGCACGGTTGATCACGTCACGTGTCATATTCACTGATAATGCTTTTTCAACCACAGCACGTAGACGAGGGTTGCTTGCAGTATCTGGACCACCAAGCTTTGCAGCAGTGGTTAATTCACGAATGTATTTGGTAAAAACTTTACCACGACTCGCATCTTGTTTTGCTTTGCGATGCTTAATATTGGCCCACTTGGAATGACCCGCCATGCGAACTATGCTCCTTGTAGATTGGCTGTATGCCTATCAGAATGCCGAAATTCTACCATAAGCGTTTTTTTAAAAAAAAGTGCCTGGATTTGAGATTTCAGGATAAAAACAAAAAAAGTGCAATATCGAGGAAAAATAGAAAGAGGATAGGGGGATTTATAATTCTATTTATACATTTATATGGGCAGATGACTTGGACATAAACAGCAGAATCGCTGATTATGTCCGTGCTTTTCTTTTAAAAAGCTTACTCTGGAATAACGATATCCAGGCCAACCTTGTCTTTATATAGTTGCTTGATCAAAGCCAGGTCATGCGCAAGGTCTGTCGGATAGATCTTGCCAAAAATACCACCTTGCTTGGTTCTGGAATTGGCGTATAACAACACGATTGGTACATTGGCAGCCTTGGCAATATGCCAGAAACCGGTACGGATTGGTTTGCGTGCTTCACCTTGTTTAGCCCGTGTTGCTTCGGGAGCAATCACCAGATTGAACTTTTCATTGTTCTGAAAATGTTCCACCATCTGGGTCACGATATCTTTACTGGCCTTGCGGTCAACCGGAATACCACCCACAGCGTTCAATAGCGGTTTAAACGGTCCTTTAAATAATTCTTTTTTAATCAAGGTATGAACCTTGAGGTCATAAATCTGGAACAGGGCAATTGACAGTACCGCATCCATCATTGAGGTATGTTCAAACCCAATAATGACCTGTTTATCTTCAAGCACATCGGGTTCGACATGATATTGCCAACCTGCAAGTTTAAATGCAGATTCGCCAAGGAATTTATTTAGCATAAGCACAGATAAGTAAAAGCTGTATGTAGAGAACTGCATAATTTCATCTTGTTCGCCCATACAGTCAATAGGCTTTCCAATAAAATCAGCGAATAATGTAAAAATCTATGATTTATTCATCTTTTTAAGCTGCAAGATTAAGAGTTAATATATATAAATAAAACAATATTAAGATCTTAAAAATATCATTAGATACAAAAAAAGTCTTAAAATGATGAAAAAATGACTATCCAGAGCACACTTTAGTTATTAGACTTTTGTCGAAGAAGAAGACTGATACAGGTCTTTTCTATTTTCTTATTCTTTCTACTCTGAGATTGAAAAGTATGACGTACATGACAGCCTTCGTAGTCTCCCTATTGATTTTTGCGCTTATAATTGTATGGTCTTTGATCGAAATTAAGCAGGATTTACATAAAGACGAAGAAATGAAGTCTGAATTCTAGTCATTCTATCTTCTTTAGTTCTAGGCTATTCCTTTAACATTGCTGCCTGAGTAATAAAGAATTTTGATACCTTATAGATATACTAAGACCTTAAATCTATCAGTTTTACGCTTAGTAGACCGGATTAAATTCAAGATACAGGCTCATTTATCTTAAATGATGCAGCATGTATCTCATTTTTCTATATGCCTCCTATACTGAAGTCTTAAGTAACTGAAATTTTGGCCAAGACTAGTCGCTTATGATTGCTGCCTAAATGTTCAAGCAGTTATAAAAGCACTTGTCTTTCCAAAAAATCTTAGCTAGTATTCATGACGCCTGAACTTATTGATAAATAAAGTTTTCAGCATATAGGGCCTATAGCTCAGTTGGTTAGAGCAGCGGACTCATAATCCGTTGGTCGACAGTTCAAGTCTGTCTGGGCCCACCATATAAAACAACCCCTTACGTGCATTAATCGTAAGGGGTTTTTTGTTTTTGGATATTATGAAATCTGAAGTAAGCAATTCACTTAATTGATCGTCGTTCTTATCTCGAAGGGCTTAAAATGGGTTGCCTCCACTGATAATGAACTTTTCTAGTTTGCCTTTCAATAAAGATTCTTCGTTACCAGCTTAATAAAAAAGCATCTCCCTCAGATATTACTTTTGTTATCTAAATTCCATAAACATCCTCTTTAATCAAAAAAAAGTTCATATTTATGAAATAATTGTGATGTAGTTCAAAGAATATCTGCAAAAAAAGTGAAAAGTAGATGAAATGCATTTTACAACTGAAAAAATTATGCTAATTAATATGAGATGATTTTTTAGTCAAAAATCATGATGTTTCAGGACGGAATATCTTAAGAAGCGTATTAAAAAAATGATTAAACAGGAGTTTCAATGATGCTTCAGCTTTTAAGAAAATTGTTTTGTTTGCATATTTATGAGTATGAGCAAATGCAAGAGATCGGGGAACACAGGGAGTGTCGTAAGTGCGGTACGAATAAGGACTAAAGTTTTTGCAAGAAAAGTGAGCAATGGCTCACTTTTTTATGCTTGTTATGGGCTAATTTCCGTTAAAATTAAAGGGAAATTTCATCACGATGAACAGGCATATGAGTAAAGATTTTCATGCAGATACCTATATCGTCGACAGCAACCTGGCAGATACGCTGCACTGGCTCAGCCTGCATCAAGATAGTTATGACTCCTTTAGCTATGATGCAGTCACGCAAGCGCTGATGGTGCATCATGCCAATGGAGTAGATCAAATCCGAGTCGGAGATTATCTGAATGCCCGTTATGGCATTTTAATTACTGCACATAACTTTTCTGCGAGTTCATCAAGTTAAACAGTTGTTAGCTTGCCATGGCATCTGTAGCCAGACTGCGAACACTCGGTTTTGGCTGTTCTGCAACTAAACCTAATTTTGCAAAAAGTTGCTGATCTCGACTTTGGGATGTATTAGGGGTCGTCAGCAGTTTTTCACCAGAGAAAATAGAATTGGCACCAGCCATAAATGCCAAAGCCTGATCCGAATCGCTTAAGGATTCACGCCCTGCAGAAAGGCGAATATAGCTTTTAGGCATCAACAAGCGTGCTACGGCAATGGTACGAATCCATTCAATCACATCCAGTTTTTCTACATCTGCCATCGGTGTGCCTTCAATCGGCACCAACATATTAATTGGCACAGATTCAGGATGGATTGCCAGAGTTGCAAGCTCATATAACAAACCAATCCGGTCATCACGACTTTCGCCCAGACCCACAATACCGCCACTACAGACTTTCATACCAGCTTGACGCACATGATCCAGAGTATCCAGACGATCATCAAAGCTACGCGTGCTGATGATATGTGAATAGTATTCACGAGAAGTGTCCAGATTATGGTTGTAATAATCCAGTCCTGCATCTTTCAAGCGTTCAGCCTGTGATCCATTTAGCATCCCCAGTGTCATGCAGGTTTCCAGACCGAGTGCTTTAACTTCACGTACCATTTCCAGCACATAAGGCATATCGCGTTCATGCGGGTTGCGCCATGCAGCCCCCATACAAAAGCGTGAACTGCCTGATGCCAGCGCCTGTTTGGCTTCCTGAATCACTTTATCGACTGCAATGCGTTTTTCAGCTTCCAGTTTGGAATCATAATGCGCTGATTGTGAACAGTATTTACAGTCTTCAGGACATTTACCGGTTTTAATCGAAAGCAGGGTGCTCACCTGAACGGTATTCGCAGTGAAATGTTCACGATGAACCTGTTGCGCCTGGAACACTAAATCCATTAAAGGCTGTTGATATAGAGCTTGTATTTCTTCACGTGACCAATCATTACGTACCGCATCACTACTGTTCATCTCTTTCCCTATCTGTGCTTATTTATCATTCGGTTCATCTTAATAAAAATAAGCTCTTGCTTCACTAGCAAAATATGACCTTATATAAATGACAAAGCTCACACGAGGTGAGCTTTGTTTTTCAGTTGCCAGATTATTTATTACTGTGATTTCCATGAATATCCTGGCCATGTAGATCACTACGGTGCTGCTTGTTAAACACGCGCTGATCCTGTTCATGCTGATTGTTTTTTGGGGAATTAATCGGGCCATGTTGCGGCTGCTGCTGTTGTTGCTTCTGCTGGTCATGCTGAAGCTGCTCAAGCAGTTCTTGATTTGGATTTTTTGATGACATCATCTTTCCTCCACTTCATTTTTGACTATTTTTATTTATGCCATAGTCTGAAACACGGGTGTGTAAGGCTTTTAAGTGAAACTGTGAATCTAGGTAAAGTTGAAATGTATTTTAATAGTGATAGAAATTAGCTAGATTTTGCCAATTGTTCTTGAATGGCCCAATCGATATGTACTTGTACAATTTCATCATGCTGATAACGCTGTTGCTGGAGTGCCTGAATAATCTGCCCATCAAAAGGCGCATTGCCCAAACCAAGGGCGATATTGCGCATAAAGCTTTGATAACCGGTACGACGCATCGGGCTGCCTTCAGTTGAACTTAAAAAGGTGGCTTCATCCCATTGCCATAAATCCAGTAAACTCACCTGATCCAGTCCATGCCGCGGATGAAAATCCTCTACCGAAGTGACTTGAGCAAAACTGTTCCAGGGGCAAATCAGTTGGCAATCGTCACAACCAAAAACCCGGTTACCAATTCCGCGTCGCAAATCTTCTGGAATAATGCCTTTATATTCGATGGTCAGATAGGCGATACAGCGGCGAGCATCTAACATATAAGGCTCGACAATGGCTTGAGTCGGACAGATGTCGATACACGCAGTACAGGAGCCACAATGTTTGGTCGCGGGTTCATCAAAGGGCAGTTCCAGTGAAGTAAACAGTTCACCCAGCACAAAGAATGAGCCTGATGTTNNTATGAATCAGCAGGGTGTGTTTACCTGTCCAGCCCATGCCGGCACTTTCAGCCAGCGATTTTTCAAAAATGGGTGCAGAATCCGCAAAAGGACGTGATTCAAAATCTCCGATTTTTCCCCGGATTTTTGTCGCCAAGGTTTTCAGGCGACCGCGCATGGTTTTATGATAATCCCGGCCACGAGCATAACGCGCGATAATGGCAGAGTTGGGTGCATAAGGGATATAACGTGGTTCTGGTGCGTCGACCAGATAATCCATACGCACACAGATAATGCTGCGTGTGCCGGGAACCAGTAAGGCGGGATTGGCACGTTTTTCCAGATTATCTTCCAGAAACTTCATGTCACCATGATAACCACGATCCAGATATTCCTGTAAGCGTGCTAATTCTGCTTGAGCATCTGGTTTGGCAATGACACAATCAGAAAAACCCAATTCTAAAGCCTGCACTTTAATCCATGCTTTTAGCTCGGCTGGATCTTGTTGATAAACTTGAATTTGCGCGTGAGAATCGGGAGTTGTCATAAACCAAAGACAGGGAATAAGAAATGCAGCAACAAGTTTACCATAGCCGCGATCTACAAGCATGGGAGCAGCGCTGGTTTCAGCAGCAAAATAGTTCCTACGGTTTAATGCAACAAGTTGCCTGGGGGATTAGCCAGCGGCTGATCACTTTATTTTCCCAGCAAAAAATAAAAAAAATCGCGGTCTGTTGTGGTCAGGGTAATAATGCCGGCGATGGTTATCTGGTGGCTAAATATTTAAAACAGGCTGGTTTTCAAGCTCATATTTATGCGGCTGAGTTAGGTAATTCTAAAGATTTGGCATCGGCTGTGCTGGAAGCCCAGCGGGTTGGTGTGCAGTTTTATTCGCATTTTGATTTTCAATCCGAATATGAGGTCTATATCGATGCCTTATTCGGAATTGGTCTAAACCGTCAGCTGGCTTCTGACTGGCAAAATGTTATTCACGGCATTAACCGGCAAAATGGGCTCAAAATCTCGATCGATATTCCGAGTGGACTGGATGCCAATACCGGCCAGCCTTTGCCTGTTGCGATCAAAGCTGACTATACTTTCACGGGCTTAGGGCTCAAGGCAGGATTGTTTACTGGACAAGGCAAAGAATATGCGGGCAAGATCGAACTGATTTCTGCTATCCCGACAGATACAGAGCTTCAACCGATTGCCCAGCTTGCCTTACATCAGATTCAATTGCCCAAGCGTGAAGCCTTTGGTCATAAAGGCAGTTATGGTCATGTTCTGGTGATTGGTGGACATGCTGATATGGGCGGTGCAGTGATCATGGCGGCAGAAGCAGCATTTGCTGCAGGAGCAGGTAAAGTGACGATCATCTGTGATGCAAAACATCATACTGCGATTTTGTCACGTGCACCGAATATCATGCTGCGTGATATCAATCTCTTAACTCAGGAGCAACGCCAAGCACTGATTCAGCAGGTCGATGCAGTGTGTTTTGGCATGGGGTTAGGTCGTGATCCTTGGGCAAAAGCGCAATACGAAATCTGGTTTGAACTGATTCAGCAATCTGATCTGGAGGTTGTTTTGGATGCTGATGCCTTATGGTTTCTGGCCAAGCAGCCTCAAGTTTTAAATTCCAAGACCTATGCGACTCCGCATCCTGGGGAAGCTGCAACTTTGCTGGCATGTAGCACTGCGGAAGTTGAAATGGATCGGATTGCAGCCATTCATGCCCTGCAACAAAAATATCAGGGACAGTGGGTGCTAAAAGGTTCAGGAAGTCTGATTCTGGAAGAAAGGCTTTATATCTGCAATGCCGGGAATGCTGGTATGGGTACTGGCGGAATGGGGGATGTACTGGCCGGTATGATTGCCAGTTTAAAGGCGCAATTTGCACAAAAAATTCATTTGCATGAAATTGTGACGCTACATGCACTGGCAGGTGATGAACTGGCCAAAAATGGCGAACGTGGTTTACAGGCACAGGATATGAAACATGCGATTTATCAGGTCGTGAATCGCTAAGGAGAATAGTGTGCCAGTCATCAAACTGAATATTTCAGGCCAAGTTCAAGGAGTCGGATACCGTTACTGGTTTGCCGAGCAGGCTCAAGCACTTGGACTGAAAGGATATGTGAAAAACTTGAGCACAGGTGAGGTGGAGGCTGTTATTGTTGGAACAGACTCCCAGCTTCAGGAAATGATTACACGAAGTTGGCAAGGGCCTGCTCGTGCCATCGTACAAACGGTTATTCAAAAGCATCTGGAATCTGACCTAGATGTTCAAGACTTTAGAATATTGCGTTAAACCTTATCGACGACGGCTACTGACGCGACTCCGGCCGCGTGCCATACCACCCAACGCATTCAATACCGCCATTTTACTCATACTGCCTGAGGCGTGGGCATGACAAATAGCAGCAGCTAAAGCATCGGCGGCATCCTGCTGCGGTTTGATGCTGAGTTTTAGAATATTCATTACCATCATCTGCACCTGTTCTTTATCCGCAGCGCCATAACCCACTACCGACTGCTTGATCTGGCGCGCAGTATATTCAGCGACTTTCAAATCCAGATTGACCAGTGCCGCAACAGCAGCACCACGGGCCTGACCGAGTTTTAAGGCAGAATCCGGATTTTGTGCCATAAAGACCTGTTCTACCGCAGCTTCAGTGGGACCATAAAATTTTACAATGCGCTCCACGCCGGCAAAGATCCGTTTTAAACGTTCAGGCATTTCTGTCGTTTCTGTTCTGATGGTGCCGGCATCAACAAAAGTCAGTTTGGAGCCGTCTTTTTCGATAATTCCGTAACCGGTTAAACGAGAACCGGGGTCAATCCCAATAATTAATGACATGCCCGCACTTTAAAAATAGAATAATGCCCATATTGTTACATAAGCGTATCAAAAAAGCTTGATCCTGATGAAGCAGTTGATTCCAGCATCCTATTATTTATTTTACTGAGATTAGATTAATTTTCATGAAATTATTTCTTATTATCCTTGCAGGCTTAATCCTAGAAGTATTTGTCTGGATTGGCGTGGGTGACCTCGTCGGGAGCATGTGGTACGTATTTTTCTGGTTTGTGGCCGCATTTTTTATTGGTATGAATCTGATCCGTAAATACTCGGCCGGTGTAATGCCACAAATGCAGCAAATGCAGATGGGACAGATGAGTGCAGATCCTGCATTAACAGGAAATTTACCTAAAATTCTGGCAGGTTTCTTTCTGCTTATTCCTGGATTGATTACCGACGTATTGGCAGTATTGATGCTCATTCCAGCGGTTCAGCAGGTTTTTAAGGCTGCTATAATGAAAGCGATGATGAAACGTCAGCAACTCATGATGGAAAAAATGATGGGTGGCATGATGGGCGATATGGGTGGTGCACAAGGCCAGAACCCATTTGCCGAGATGATGCGTCAAATGCAGGATATGCAAAATCAGCAATCAGGTCGCGGTGATTCCACCATTATTGATGGTGAAGCACGTGAAGTGAGACCTGAGGCGAAAAAAATTGAAATGAAAGATATCAATCCAAAATAAATGTTTTATTTAAAAAATTCTATTTAAGCCGAATCTGATGATTCGGTTTTTTATTGGAGCTTTCTAATCTCTTTGAACAAACGTTATAATATATTTTTATAAATTTACCTTATTTTAATGTCTCTGCTTTTTACGATCTGTCTCCTGCATTTTGTTGCTCAACTCAGTCCCGGTCCCGATATTTTGCTCATTGCCAAAAGTGCCGCATCTACCACACGCCAGAATGCCCTGAAAGTTATTGCCGGGATCTCTGCCGGTATCGTGGTTTGGGTAATACTGACACTTGCGGGTTTTACCGTGTTAATTGACCAGTTTCCATGGATTCAACAGGTATTGATGGTGCTCGGTGGCATGTTCCTGACGAAGATGGGGTGGGCCATGTTAAAGGGTGGTGTACATAGCTTTAAAAATAGACATCAGACCGACGATGATACAAATGGACAGGTGCAAGCTAAAAACTATTTTATGTTGGGCTTATGGACCAATCTTTCTAATCCAAAAACACTGATCTATTTTAGTAGCGTATTTTCACTCGCCTTGAGTTCATCTGCTTCAGATTATTTGAAAATACAGTTAGCGGTGATTATTCCCTTGCAGACCTTTATCACCTTTGCTCTATTGATGCTGTTGATTTCCCAACCAAAAATTAAAACCTTGTACCAGCGTTCGGGGAGTTATATTGATATGATTTCAGGCGGACTATTTCTACTATTTGCATTGTGGTTATGGTATGAGGCACTTATTCTGATGAATTAAGGGGTATATCTTCATTTAATGCTGGAGATATTGGTGAGGTCGGGGCAGGAGAGGCTAAATTGTCTGGTGTTTTAACAGCCGTTTGATAACGATTAGGCTTTAAGATGGTTTCAGTATTTTCAGAGCCTTGATAGCTACGGCTACGGTTGGCACGTTCGCGTAATCCACCTTTTTTAATTAACAGAACCATGGCACATCTCTCATTCAAATCCACAACTATTGTAAATCAAATCTGGATTTGATGAGGCTATTTTCCGCATAGCTATTTGAATTATTCAAGAGTAATAAAAAGACCTGTTTGAACCAACAGGTCTTTGTTGTGAGATGAATGAAATTAGCGAAGTCTTTTATCTTCTTCTTTTAAAACGTCGAGTAGAGAGTGTTGTACTGGAATTTCTTGTTGTGACTGTACATACAAATGCACCACTTTAAACACAATTGCTGTAACGAGGCAGGCTACTAGACACAAAACCCAAAAACCAAAAGGGCTGCGAATATGATGTGAGCCGCAGCTTGAGCATGATTTTTCTGTAGAGTCGACTACTTTTTCACAGCAGGCACAATGATATTGATACTGCATTGTTCTTCTCCCAGGATGTTATCCTTTTTATTCTTCGATCATGAAAGATGATTTGTCGCTCTATCATAGGAGAGCTTTTCTGGGCTGGCAAGACGAGATTGCCGACAATTACATAGTATCTATATAGGATAAAAATTAATTACATGACTAAGATCGTATCAAGAAAATGATCAAACGATTCATTATTTGAAAAATATAGTTGAATCTAAAAAGTTAATGACAAAATTAATTAAAAATAAAGCCCGCATCAAGCAGGCTTTATTTGAGCTAGTATAAAACTTATTGCCCTGAACGGATAATGTAATCAAATGCAGACAATGACGCCTTGGCACCTTCACCGGTCGCAATGATGATCTGCTTGTACGGCACTGTGGTACAGTCACCTGCAGCAAACACACCTTTGACATTGGTTTCGTTGCGGTCG
>DFCG01000003.1:17363-31425 GCA_002367455.1 Acinetobacter sp. UBA3060
ACCACGGGTTTTGTATTCCTGCTCACCTGGCACATTCATCTCTCTCCAGCGTGCACCAGTCGACAGAATCACGGTTTTCGATTCCAGTTTGGCCCCGTTTTCCAAGGTCACTTCAACCAGACCGTTGGCCGTTTCATCCGCACCTTTGATGTTAGAGACACGTTGCAGGTTCATGATGTCGACCCCGTACTCACGCACGTGGGCTTCCATCTCGGCTGCAAACTTCGGACCTTGGGTCTTCTGTACAGACGTAAAGTTTTCAATGTCCATGGTATCCATGACCTGACCGCCCATGCGCTCCGCCACGATCCCGGTTTTGATGCCTTTACGTGCTGCATAGATGGCAGAGGTATTCCCCGCAGGTCCACCACCGATCACCAGGACATCAAAGGCATCTTTGGCACTCAGCTTTTCCGCATCTTTCGCGGCTGCATTGCTATCCAGCTTGGCAATGATTTCTTCCAGTGTCATACGACCTTGACCGATATGCTGGTTGTCCTGGAACACCATTGGTACTGCCATGATCTTGCGTTCTTCCACTTCTTCCTGGAAGAAAGCACCATCAATCATGGTCGCTGTAGTGCCCGGGTTATAGATGGCGATCAGGTTGAGTGCCTGAACCACATCCGGACAGTTATGGCAGCTTAACGATACGAACACGTCAAAGTTAGATTGAACCCCCAGACTCTTGATATTCGCCAGTACTTCATCTGAAACTTTCGGTGCATAACCTGAAGTTTGCAGCAATGCCAGGATCAGCGAGGTGAACTCATGACCCATTGGCAAGCCTGCAAAGAACACACGCGGTTCTTCACCAGCTTTTGCAATACCAAAGCTTGGCGCACGTGCATTGTTCCCGTCAAAGCGTGCAGTCACCAGGTTAGACAGAGCAGCAACCTCGGACACCAGTTCCTGGATTTTGGCTGATTTGTCAGAGCCGTCTAAAGTCGCCACCAGTTCAATCGGACCTTCCAGGCGTTCTAATAGGGTTTTAAGTTGAGCTGAAGTATTTTGGTCTAACATTGCTAACGTCTCCAAAGGAGTAAATGTTTATTTGATAACAAGATATTAAATGAATTGAATAAATAGGTAAAACAGTTTGTTTTTATTTTATTGATCGGATTTACAGATTTATTGAAAAATTTATCATTAATTTCAAAGTTCTATATGGGGTCGAAAGATTAATTTTCAAGTAGTTTAGAGCAAGAATAAGGATTTTCAGCTAAGATTAAAACAAGATATTTGAGAATTGAATGATGGAATTACAACGCGGTATTTATCAACATTATAAGGGACAGCTTTATCAGGTGTTTCATGTNNTTTAAATTGATTCAGGCACTTTAAGCCAAACAGACTCAGGGAAGAGTGATGCAAAATTCAGATGAATTTGAAAGATTCATGCAAGAATTATATGAAAAATTTCATAGGCATGACCTTAAACAGGCAGATCGCCTGCACCGATATCGCAATATAGAGCCAGAATCAGGCCGATTTTTATCTATGCTGATTCGTGCGCAACAATCCAAAAATATTCTGGAAATTGGCACCTCTACCGGTTATTCCACTTTATGGCTGGCAGAAGCGGCTCGGCAGACTCAAGCCATGATTACAACTCTTGAAGTTGATGTAGAACGGGTTGCTCAGGCAAAGCAATATGCGACAGAAATAGATCTTGCAGATTTAATCAATTTTAAAGTAATTGATGCTCAGGTTTATCTGGAGGCAGAACAGGAAATATTTGATTTTATCCTGTTAGATGCTGAACGAGATGCTTATGTCAGTTACTGGCCACATTTGAGTCGATTACTTAAAGCAAAGGGCGGGTTACTGGTAGTTGATAATGTCATTTCACATGCAGCAGAAGTCGAAGAGTTTATTGCCTTAATTCAGCAAGACCCACGTTTTATCATGAGTATTGTACCCATAGGCGCAGGTTTGCTGATGGTGGGATTTCATTAATTCGATTCGCTCTAATCCATGCAAATTTTATTAAAATGTAAATTATATTCGAGATACTTTTCCACGAATGCAGCTTTGTCTTGGCGTCTTAACAGGTTGTCATAAATAAATTCAGGTACGGGATGATACAGCTCGGTATGACCATTACTGTATACAATTTTCAGGTGGCGGCTTGAGGGATTGTATTTCCAAGAAATCACGGTAAGCAGTTTTTGCATATGCGTTCCTCCACTGAATATTTCTTATCTTATCATTTGAACTTATGCCATATGGCTCTGCAGATGTATAGCTCAATTGTAAGAATGGGTAAGGATTATGAGAAAGCGAAGCAAAAGATATGCCTGAATTTTTATATGATGGATCAAGAAAAAAATAGGACTATAATATTTTAAGTTCTAATAAAATAATTTTAAAAAATAAAATCCAGTATTGTGCTGATATAAAAGTTCAAACCATAAAAAACCACGCTAAAAAGCGTGGTTTTTGAATCAGTTCAATCTAATTAAAATTAGATTTTACCNNGAAGGAGCAAGAGTTGCATCGCCTTCTTTCCATTTAGCTGGGCAAACTTCGCCTGGGTGAGCATGTACATACTGAGCTGCTTTAACTTTACGAAGAAGTTCTTGAGCATCACGGCCGATACCACCAGCGTTGATTTCAACGATTTGGATTTTACCTTCTGGATCGATCACGAAAGTACCACGATCAGCAAGGCCGTCAGCTTCGATTAATACGTCAAAGTTTTTAGCAAGAGTCCAGTTTGCATCGCCAACCATTACATACTGGATTTTTTTGATTTCTTCTGAAGAATCGTGCCAAGCTTTATGAGTGAAATGCGTGTCAGTAGAAACTGAGTAGATTTCAACGCCTAGTTTTTGGAATTCAGCGTAGTTGTCAGCAAGGTCACCAAGTTCAGTCGGGCAAACGAAAGTGAAGTCAGCTGGGTAGAAGAATACAACAGACCATTTGCCTTTCAGGTCAGCTTCAGTAACTTCAATGAATTTGCCGTTTTGGAATGCAGTTGCTTTAAATGGTTTAACTTCAGTATTAATTAAGCTCATCATTGTCTCCATGATTGAGGTAGTCTTTGATTTTGAATAAGAGTATCGAAATTTTGGTTGATGCTAAAATGGTATTTTTACATTACAAACATCGGAAAAACCGAATTAAGTAAAAACGCGCCACTTCGGCAAAATCGCTTTGTTCATTGAGCAGCATCAAGATGATGGCCTGATGACAAAATTATCTCTTTTTCCTCGTGCTAGCAAACATGATGTTGAAACCAAAAAANNGTTTTTTGATGTGGGTGTTTTCTCTGTGCAGAGTCATTTAAATGTAGATCAATGGATAATGGCGCGTGACCGTCACCGTTTAAATCGACTGAAAAAGGGGAAAGACGCAGATGCCAAGCAGTATCATGAATTATTTGAAAAATCCAATCTGAAAGTACGGCAACGGCTTGAACGTCTTCCGAACATCAAGCTGAATCAGGATCTACCGGTTACTCAGTACACTGATAAGCTGATTGCCGCGATTCAAAAGCATCAGGTGATTATTGTGGCTGGCGAAACCGGTTCTGGTAAAACCACCCAGTTACCGCAAATTGCTATGCTGGCTGGATGTGGCCTGACCGGAATGATCGGACATACCCAGCCGCGTCGACTGGCAGCCCGTAGCGTATCACAGCGTATTGCCGAAGAAGTTGGCGAAAAACTCGGTGAATCAATTTCCTTTAAAGTACGTTTTACGGAACAGGGTTCACAAGACTCAATTGTGCGTTTGATGACTGACGGTATTTTACTGGCCGAACTGACGCATGACCGCTACCTGACCAAATATGATACGATTATTATTGATGAAGCGCATGAACGTTCACTGAATATCGACTTCATTATGGGTTATCTGAAGCAACTGTTGCCGCGTCGTCCCGATCTGAAAGTCATCATTACTTCTGCAACCCTGGATGTAAACCGTTTTAGCAGTTACTTCAATGGTGCACCAATTTTTGAAGTAGAAGGCCGCAGTTTCCCAGTCGAGCTACGTTATCGCCCGATCTCGGAAATGAGCATTGGCGGTAGTGATGATGACGAGTTTGATGACTTTGAAGAAAATCTGCCTCGCGCTGTGGTCAAAGCAGTCGAAGAATGCTTTCAGGATGCACAGGAAAAAGGCCATCCTGAACATGCCGACATCCTTATTTTTGCCAGTACTGAACAGGAAATTCGCGAGCTACAGGAAACCCTGATCAAACATGGGCCACGCCATACGGAAGTATTAACTTTATATGCGCGTCTGGCGCTGGCTGAACAGCAGAAAATCTTTAATCCTTCTGGTGGTGGGCGACGCATTATTATTGCCACCAACGTGGCAGAAACGGCTTTAACCGTTCCGAATATCCGTTATGTAATTGATAGCGGTTTTGCCCGTATTTCACGTTATAACTATCGTTCACGGGTGCAACGTTTACCAATTGAAGCCGTTTCTCAGGCAGCAGCTAATCAGCGTAAAGGCCGCTGTGGCCGTATTGCACCGGGTGTCTGTATTCGTTTGTATTCTGAGGAAGACTTCCTGAGCCGTCCTGAGTTTACTGAACCGGAAATCAAGCGAACCAACCTGGCATCGGTAATTCTGCAAATGCAAAGTCTGGGGTTGGGTTCACTCGAAGACTTCGACTTCATTGAGCCACCAGATCACCGTCTGGTGAATGATGGACGTAAGCTCCTGATTGAACTGGGTGCAATGGCTGAGAAAAATTCTCCTAAAACTGAAGATGATCAAGCAAATCCCTCTCTTGCGTCGCATAACGCCTCACCCTTCGAGAAAGGGAGACTTCAAAGCCGTGGCTTAACCAAGATCGGTCAGCAAATGGCGAAAATGCCGATTGATCCACGTCTGGCCCGCATGATTCTTGGTGGTGCACATTTTGGCGTGCTGAACGAAGTTCTGGTGATTGTGGCAGCGCTTGCAGTTCAGGATCCGCGTGAACGCCCTGCGGACAAGCAGATGCAGGCAGATCAGAAACATGCACTATTCCGTGAAGCTGATTCTGATTTCCTGTTCTATATCAAGCTCTGGGAGACGCTGCACAATAACCGCGAAAGCATGAGTGAAAATAAGCGCCGTACTTTTGCGCGTAATCACTTCCTGAGCTGGCTGCGTCTGCGTGAATGGAAGAAAACTCATGAGCAGCTGGTGGAGTTGGCTAAGGGTTTAAAACTGTCATTTAATGAAAAGAAAGCCAGTTATGAAAATCTGCACCGTGCCTTGTTGACCGGTCTCTTATCGTTTATCGCCAACAAGACCGATGAGCGTAATGTTTTTATGGCGGTGCGTCAGCAAAAAGCACGGATTTTCCCGGCTTCTACCTTGCACAAGACCAATACGCCGTGGGTGATGGCTTTTGAGATGGTGGAAACCTCTCAGGTATATTTACGTACCCTGGCCAAGATTGAGCCGGAATGGATTCTGCTGGCCGCGCGTGACCTGCTCAAGCATCATTATTTTGAACCGCACTGGTCGAAAAAAGCTGGTGTAGTGAATGCCTATGATCAAATTTCATTATTTGGTCTGATTATTGAGCCGAAACGCCCAATCAATTATGAAAAAGTAGATCAGGCGGCCGCGCATGAAATTTTCTTGCGGGATGCTTTAACNNNCAGGTCGATGAAGGTATCTGGTCATGGGGGATTCCGGGTTGGCGTCTGGATCTGATTGAAGCATTGCTAAAAGCTTTGCCGAAGGATAAGCGCCGTAATCTGGTGCCGATTCCGGATACTGCACAAAAACTCATAGCAAAAGTAGATGCGCAGGATTTACAGAAACATATTTTTAGTTTCTTGGCATTCCAGTTGCGAGGCGATCAAATCACGGAGAAAGATTTCAGCTTTGACCGGGTCGATCAGTATCTGTTGCCTTTTATTAAAGTTACTGATGAAAAAGGCCGTGTCATTGAACAAGGGCGTGATCTTGCTGAGCTGAAAGCGCGCTGCCGGACTGAAACGCATAGTCCGGTCAAACAGCTTAAAGGTGAATTTAAAACCTTCCCAGAAAGCTTTGTATTTGAAGCCTCACAAAAAGTCACCGGTGTCGTGGTCAAGCAGTACCAGGCGCTGGTTCCGACTAAAGCTTTTTCTGCCCTGGAGCAGAAAGATGAATCGGGTGTGGTGATTCAGACTTTTAATGATCAGGCTGAAGCGATCAAAAAACATCGTGAAGGAGTGATCCGACTGGTGCATATGCAACTCGGAGACTTGACCCGCCAGTTGAAAAAACAGATTTCCAAACCTCTGGCGCTGGCTTATTCACCACTCGGTGATAAGGCACAACTGGAACAAATGTTAGTTTATGCCACACTGCACATGTCTATTAATGAATTACCTGTCAATGCGCAAGAGTTCCAAAAACTGGTTGAAGATGTAAAAAAATCTTTCTTGACTTATGGCCAAGTTGCCCTGAAAGAGATCACGGATATTTATATCCAGTGGCAGGAAATCCGCCGGAAATTATTGGTTTTAGATCATTCTGTGTTTGAAAAAAATATCAATGATATTGAAGATCAACTTGATTTGATGAGCCTTTCTGACTTTGTGTATCGTAAACCTTCCGATGTATGGATCGAATTTCCACGTTATTTGAAAGCCTTGATCTTGCGTTTGGAGCGCTTGCCCAATAATCTACAAAGGGACAATTCCGCCATTGACCAAATTGATCAATGGATGGAAAAATTATTCAAGTTTAAAGATGACCCTCGCCTGAAAGAATTGTATTTCATGGTCGAGGAGTTAAGAATCTCATTGTTTTCACAACCGATGAAAACAAAAGCACCTGTGTCTCCAACTCGCTTGCAAAAAGTATGGGATCGTCTTGGAATCAGTTAAGATATAGGTAATTCAGATAAGGAATTTTACATGGGCATCCGCATTACGGGTACTGGCTTATTCCATCCGGAACATGTCATCACCAATGAAGAATTAGTTGAAAGTTTAAATGCTTATGTGGAACTGTTTAATCACGAAAATGCTGACAAAATCGCTGCAGGCGAAGTTGAAGCGCGTCGTGGTTCTAGCGCAGACTTTATTGAAAAAGCATCTGGCGTACAACGCCGTTATGTCGTAGAAAAATCAGGTATTCTTGATCCAAAACGCTTACGTCCTAATTTACGTGAACGTGCAGATGATGAAATTTCACTGCAAGCAGAATGGGGCGTAATCGCAGCCAAACAGGCGATGGAAAATGCCGGTGTGACTGCCGAAGACATTGATATCGTGATCTTGTCATGCTCGAATTTGCAACGTGCTTATCCTGCCGTAGCGATCGAGATTCAAACCGCTCTAGGTATCAAAGGCTATGCCTATGACATGAACGTGGCGTGTTCTGCAGCAACATTTGGTCTGAAACAGGCTTATGATGCGATCAAAGCAGGCGCGCGCCGTGTGTTATTGGTGAATGTGGAAATTACCTCTGCACATACCGATTTCCGTTCACGTGACTGTCACTTTATTTTTGGTGATGTGGCAACCGCTTCAATTATTGAAAATACCGACAGCAAAACCGGTTTTGAAATTCTGGATTCTGAGTTGTTTACCCAGTTCTCGAATAACATCCGCAATAACTTTGGTTTCTTGAATACTTCTGAAAATGCTGACATTGACGACAAACGTTTCCGTCAGGATGGTCGTAAGGTATTTAAAGAAGTCTGTCCACTGGTTGCGAAAATGATTACTGCGCAACTGGAAAAGAATCAGATTGAGCCTACAGGTGTTAAACGCTTCTGGTTACACCAGGCCAATGCCAGTATGAATGAACTGATCCTGAAACTGGTCGTCGGCAAAGAAAATGCCAAACCTGGTCTGGTACCGATCATTCTGAATGAGTTTGCCAACACTTCTTCTGCCGGGGTGATCATCGCCTTGCACCGTAGTGCACATGAAGTTGAAGATGGTGAATACGGCGTGTTGTGCTCATTTGGTGCGGGTTATTCGGTAGGTTCGATTCTGGTCCAAAAGCGCGTGGCATAATTCGGGGTAGATAAGGAGCAGACAGCTTGCAGGTCAAACATGATGGGCAATGGATTAGACGCTTAAGTGCCTTATCTAAATTATATTTTACCCCTACATTTTTAGGGGCTGAATATATTGATGCCAGTCGGCCTGCAATGTATGTCGGTAATCATTCCATGTACGGCATCTTTGATTCGCCGATGCTGATTGATTACCTCTATAACGAACATAAAGTGGCTGTGGTCAGTATTGCGGATCATAGCCATTTTTATGTGCCCTTGTGGCGTGAAGCCGTGAAAAAATTTGGGGCAGTCGATGGCATCCAGCATTATGTACGCGCTGTGATGCAGCAGGGCTATTCCATTCTGGTGTTTCCGGGAGGTGGGCGCGAAGTACTCAAACGTCAGGGTGAACAGTATCAACTGATCTGGAAACAACGCTACGGGTTTTTAAAGCTGGCTCAGGAATTTAACTATGATATTGTCCCTTTTGCCGCGCTTGGTGGGGATGAAGTCTATGAGATTGGCTTTGATGCCAATAAGATCATCCAGCATAAATATTTTCAAAAACTTCTCAAAGTACCGCAACTCAATAAATTATTACGTCAGGGTGATGTGATTCCATCTTTGCCTAAACGATTATTCCCAAAACGCCTGCCATTTTATTTTCAGTTTATGCCACGACAATCGATTGCTGAGGTTCAGACTCAGGAAGAGCTTATTGCATTTCGACACAGCTTGCAGCAACATATTTATACTGGTTTAGCCGAGCTTAAGGCGCTACGTCAGCAAGACTAAAAAAGAAAAATTCTTCCTGTAAAATCTAGGCTATGATCTATTGAGATGTTCTATTTTTAGCAATGAGGATGCAGGGACTTTTTTATAGTGCAAGTGATGCCATAATGTATTTTTAAGTGTTCATTGATTGGCGATCAAGGACTCAGCATGATCCAATATAAAAATAAGATGATTCTAAGATGACCGAGGTGTACGTATGGAACAGGAAAGCTTGGTAGCATCTTTAAGGTTATTGGCACAACAATGTTTACGGATTTCTCCAGAGCTGAACCAGCTTTATCTTGATCAGATGGCAATAATTGGTCATCTGAATGCACAAAATTTAATAAAAATTCAGCAGGATCAGTGCCGGATTGAATTGCTGGATGGTCTGTTTTATATCCAGTTTCATACTCCCTATGCACTAGACTCTGGAGCTGCACCTGCTTTGGTTGACAGTCATTTTTATTTTCAGCAATGTAAGGCGGAAGCCCTGGAGGAATTCTTTTTACAGGATATCTATTTCCTGACTGGCGATTTAAAACCACAGCATTCGCTGTATTTACGCGACAAAGCCAAACAGTTACGTCAGCTTATCCTGGCTCAGGTTTATGCGTGGGTTAATGGCCTGGAACGGGTGTCCGAATTTTTGCAGCAAATGTCGATTGTTCAAGCTGAGATTATCGACCAGCAGCTGATCAAGGCCGGGTTGTATACAGCACCTGTCATGCAAAACTTTATTCAAGATGAACAAGAGATTCCACAGCAGATTCTTGAAAGCTTGCAACAGGCTTTTTCTTTGGAGTGTCTACAGCAGGATGAATTCCTGTCGATCCAGTCATTGATGGACAGTCTGGATGAGTTCTGTTTTAGCGCCGCACAGTTTTTGCCTCCGGCACTGTTCCGGATTATGTCGCTGTCTTTTGAAGAGCGCTTTAATCTGCATGAATTGAATGATCATACTGATGATATCTGTTTGCTATATCGGCATGCTGAGGAGCAAAGTAATTTGCTCGGTTTTGTCCGATTGATGAACCGGGACGTGTGGCATCGGGATGATTTATTATCCAAACGGAATTTCCTGGAAAATCATCCGTATTTATGGCAGAAAAAAGTAGCCCGATTGCCACTATTTGATTGTCATCGTGCCGTGAACTGGATCTTCAAGCAACCGGCCGAGGTACTGGACTGGATCAGTAATAATATCCAGCATAGCAGTGTACGCGTTGCAGTAACTGCCTTAAGTTTTGTAGACAGCCATCATATTCATCCCCAGATTATTTTGGCGACTTTGCAATATTTTCAATATGTCTCGGCGCGACTGTTTATTCATAGCATGCATGAATATGCAATCCAGCATGACTGGTTTCAGCATCAGTATAATCAGGCGGTGGTATTAAAAGGCACACGCCAATCGATTGAGGATCAGCGGATTGCGATTAGCCCTTCAATTCTGTATCTGGACGAATGGATGGAGCTGCTGCGCAATGTGGTTAAAATGGATGATCAGCTGACTAAAAAGGTTTATCTGAACTTGAGCCGGATGATGCAGGCTTATATGCAGCATTTATATAAAATTACGGCGCATTTACCCGATGAGGTTCTGGTGTATATTCAGCCTCAAAGCCAGCAGAATCGTGATTTCTATAATGTTCTGCACCGCTATCGCATTCCTTTTACTGAGTTCAGGCAGCTGTTTTATTTGCAAAGCGGGCATGTACGTGAGTCGCTATTTGACAGTTATGTGCGTGACTATCTGGTAGAGTATTTTTCCAGCCATACAGAAATACCGAAAAATCTGAGCTGGACCAGTTTGTTTAATCAGGCGGTCGTCTGGCATGATCAGGTTCAAAAGCAGGAAATGATCGCCAAGCTGAAAAAACAGTTCGCACTGGTGAACTGGACACCAATCACTCAGGTTTCATTTTTACTGTATTTCAACTGGCGTTTTGAAGAACTTAAAACTTTGGATCGGATTTTAGAGGAATCTAAAATTTTCAGGAATTGTCTGGCGGCAAGCTATGCTCAGCAAATTTTGGAAGGGCAGTATGTGGCCTTTCGTATGTCTCATCCTGCTGTGCGCCTACCCTTGATCTTGGGGTGTCAATTAGTGAATGGACAGGTGATTTTTGATCAGCTGGAATATCCGAATAACCAGAAAGCAGAAGCTGAATACAGTAATATCGCCATGCATTTTATTAACTGGCTCAACTTGCAGGCCTGACAGTTCAATACAGCTTGTTTTCCGCCATGACGCTTAACTTTTCCGCTAAAAATCGTTAGGCTATAGCCGTTCTTTTACGGTATTGCTCTTATGAAACAGGAAACTGCCCTTAAGTTACTCAAAGCAGGAGAAAATGTCTTTTTAACCGGTTCTGCCGGTGCAGGAAAAACCTATACGCTGAATCAATATATTAATTATTTAAAGGCACGTAAGGTCGCCGTCGCGATTACCGCATCGACCGGTATTGCAGCCACACACATGAATGGTATGACTATTCATACCTGGGCAGGCATTGGCATTAAAGACTTTTTGTCTGAAGAAGACTTAAAGCGGATGAAAGAGCGCAAATACTTAAAAGAACATCTGGAAAATGCGCAAGTCCTGATTATTGACGAAATTTCAATGCTGCATGCCAAGCAGCTGAATCTGGTCAATCAGGTACTGAAATATTTCAAGGAAAGTGATGAAGCTTTCGGTGGTATTCAGGTGATTGTAGCAGGGGACTTTTTCCAGTTACCACCAGTCGGTAAAAATGATGAGCGCAACCGCGACAAATTCTGCTTTATGTCGGATGCCTGGGTCGAAGCCAAGTTTCGCGTTTGCTACCTAACTGAGCAGCATCGTCAGGGCAATGATTATTTGAATGACATTCTGAATGCGATCCGTGCGCAGGCGATTAGCCATGAACACCGCACTGCTTTACAGGCCACGCGACATCAAGAAATTGGTGATACCTATACGCGCCTGTATACGCATAATATGGATGTGGACAGTATTAACTTTAAACATCTGAATGAAATTGACAATGATCCACGCCAGTTTGATGCGCAGTGCGATGGCAATGAAAAGCTGATCGAGACTTTAAAATCGTCAGTGCGAGCGCCTGAAGCCTTAACCTTGAAAAAACATGCCAAAGTCATGTTTGTAAAAAACAACTTTGATATGGGTTATATCAATGGCAGTCTGGGCGAAGTCATCAGTTTTGAAGAAGATGATGAATATGGTGTGCTGCCCAAAGTCAAACTGACCGATGGCACGACACTGGTGGTTGAGCCTGAAACCTGGTCGGTAGACAATGAGGCCGGTAAAACCATTGCCAGTTTCCAGCAGATTCCATTGCGTCTGGCTTGGGCGATTACCATTCATAAATCACAAGGCATGACTTTGGAAGCCGCTGAAATTGATCTGAGTCATACCTTTGAAAAAGGCCAGGGCTATGTCGCCTTGTCCCGTTTAAAAAGCTTAAATGGCTTACGTTTAAAAGGCTTTAATGAACAGGCTTTGGAGCTCGATAGTCTGGCGATTAAAGCCGATCGCCGTTTTCAGGAACTTTCTGATGAAGCCGAAGCGAATTTCGAAAATGTCGATTTGACTGCGCAGCACAAAGCCTTTATCCGACATTGTGGCGGGACTTTGAATGAAGTTGAAATCCAGCGCAATGAGAAGAAAATTGCCAAGAATGCTGGAAAACAAAGCTATGCCACGGCAACGTTAGATGAAACGCGTGAACTGTTTGAAGAAGGCTATGAAATTGCCGATATCGCGACTGAACGTGGTTTGACTCCGGCAACCATCATCAATCATTTGGGACGTTTGCATAAAGAGCAGGGACTGGATATTTCAGTTGCCCATCCGGGTGAAGAGGTCGTGGAGCAGGTGCGCAAGATTTATAAACGCTTGACCAAGCGTCAAAATTCGGAACATTTTAATGATGACGGTTCTATTAAGCTGCGTCCGATTGTGGAATTGACTACGCCTAAAATGGCTTATGACCAGGTGCGTCTAGCACTACTATTTGTAGAGTAATCATCAAAATGATGTTTAAGAGTTCTTAAGATGCACAGTTTATTCGTATACGGCACGCTTCGTCCGCAGCAACCCAATGCCCATGTGATGGAACGGATTGGGGGAAGCTGGAAAGCCGGTTATATTCGTGGGCATTTGCAGCAGCGCGGTTGGGGTGCTGAGCTGGGCAGTCCGGGTATTCAGCTCAGTGATTCGGGAGAGACAGTTACCGGTTATGTATTCATATCCGAGAATCTCCCTAAATATTGGAATGAGCTGGATGTATTTGAAGGCGATGAATATCAACGTATTCCGGTTAAAGTATATTTGGAAAATGGTCAGATGGTAGAAAGTTTGGTCTATGCTTTGAAAGATTAGACTGGTAGGTGTCATTTATTGAATTTCTGATTTTTATCAGGTCACCGCTTTTAAAAATCATTCACTTTCCTTTGCTTGAATTTTGAAAGATCGAATTAATAAATATTCCGTTGATTTGATAGTATCTTCTGAGCAAGCCTGACGTACTGCGTTAGAGATTAGCGCAAGATAATCATCGGGCGATCTGCATATTTCCCGTTATATGATTATTTTTGAGAAATCTTTGCATACTGGTGAAGGGCGCTGATGATTTGAACATTATTGTGTACTAATCAATAAGGATAAAATCCCAGCCGCAATTAAAGGACCGACTGGAACACCGCGTAATACTGCTACACCTGCTACTGTGCCTAATAACAGTCCGGCCACTACATCTGGCTGATTGGACATCAGCTTCACTCCACGTCCNNGGTGTCAGAACACCAATGGTCAGAATAATAATGCCGATATTTAAACCGTGCGCCTGTACATAAGGCAATAAACTGCTGAGAGGTGTGATTTTTAAAACAATTAATACCGCTGCAGCAATGGTGACGGCACTATTGTGACTGAAAATACCGCAAGCCAGTAAAACCAAAAGAACAATCAGATTCAAATCAAGTTGCGACATAAGGGGGAGAGATAGAGTGAAAAATAAAGCTATTGTAGAGCTTTTCAACGCATGATACCTAGAAAACAGCGGAAGAAACCAAATTCATGACTGTTTCAGGATAGAATGCACAGGTCTTCACTCGATACAGGTATAAACAGATGCTATTGGAAAAAATGTTGCAGTCACAAGGTTTCGGCTCCCGCAAGCATTGTCAGCAACTGATTAAAAATGGTGCTGTTTCAATTCAAGATGAAGTGATTGATAATCCCAAACATAAACTGGATTTAAATAACTTAAATTTCGAAGTATATGGGAAAAGTCATACCTATCGGGAAAAAGTCTATATCGC
>DFCG01000161.1:0-7800 GCA_002367455.1 Acinetobacter sp. UBA3060
CTCATATTTTGCCTTTTTTCATGCCGAAAAAACTACATTAGATCAAGGAAATTGCGATGGCATTATCTCAACCAGCGACCTTTAACGAAGAATGGTCAGATGAGCGTGTATTTGCCTATTTAAATCAGCTTCCTCCTGCAGGTGTTAATGCTGATTTTCACGTGCTGTATCATGCTTTCAAGCATATGCGTCCATTCGATTATGAACGCCTGTTGACGAAATTTGTCGCTGATGGCCGTGATGTCAATGCAACCAATCCGGAAGGACAACGCATTCATGACGTGATTGCCACTTTCCCGCGTCAAAGTGCCGAGTTCCTGGATGTATTGGCAAAATTTGCCTGAGTCAAAAATACATAAAAAAGCCTGCTTTGAAAGCAGGCTTTTTTATTGAAGATACACTGAAACTAAACCAGAATCTCGCGTTTGCCGTTGGCACCCATGCCGCTAACAATGCCGTTTTCTTCCATCTGATCAATGATCCGCGCAGCACGATTATAGCCCAGACTGAATTTACGCTGCAAGGATGAAGTAGAAGCCTTACGGGTTTCCAAAACAAAAGCTACACACTGGTCATACAGCGCATCGCGGTCTGATCCACCGTCGCCACCATCTTCAAAACCACGGCTAGATGGTTCTTCATCGAATGGTGTCAGGATCTCGTCGACATAGTTTGGTGAACCACGTTCACGCCATGCATCACAGATCCGGTTGACTTCGTCATCGGCAATAAAGGCACCATGCACACGCTCAGGTTCAATTTTACCCGGGCCGAGGAATAGCATGTCACCATGACCAAGTAAGTCTTCAGCACCACCCGCATCCAGAATGGTACGCGAATCGATCTTCGAGTTAACCCGTAATGCGACACGCGTCGGGATATTGGCCTTGATCAGACCGGTGATCACATCTACTGATGGACGCTGGGTCGCAAGCAACAGGTGAATACCGGCCGCACGTGATTTTTGTGCCAGACGGGTAATCATTTCTTCGGCTTTCTTACCGACCTGCATGATCATATCCGCGAACTCATCCGCGACAATCACAATTGAAGGCAACGGTGTTAACCGCGGCGCACGTTCACCGACAACAGAATCGCTGGCTTTCCAGGTTGGATCGATCAGGTCTTCACCATTGGCAATTGCCTCTTCCACCTTGCGGTTATAGTCGCTCAGTTTACGGATTTTCAGGAAAGACATCAGTTTATAACGACGTTCCATTTCATTGACACACCAGTTCAATGCGCTGACCGCATCTTTCATATCGGTAACTACAGGCGTCAACAAATGTGGAATATCATTATAGTTCGCCAGTTCTAGCTGCTTCGGATCGATCAGAATAAGACGCAATTCATCCGGTGTATATTTCAGCAACATCGATAGAATCATCGAGTTGACCGCCACCGATTTACCGGAACCTGTGGTTCCTGCCACCAGCATATGCGGCGCTTTACCCAGATCAGCAATCACCGGATTACCGGAAATATCCTTACCCATTGCCATGGAGAGGATGCTATTCGGATCAGTGAAGGCTGGAATGGTCAAAAGTTCGATCAAACGGACCATTTCACGGGTACTGTTTGGTACT
This sequence comes from Acinetobacter sp. UBA3060, assembly GCA_002367455.1. GTDB lineage: Bacteria > Pseudomonadota > Gammaproteobacteria > Pseudomonadales > Moraxellaceae > Acinetobacter. The sequence continues at coordinate 1,587 of DFCG01000161.1, forward strand.
TCAATTCCGATATACGGTTTGCCCGGAATGACTTCAACCACACGCACCGATGCCATCGACATCGAACGTGCCAAATCACGCGAAATATTCGTCACTTTAGAGGCTTTTACCCCTGGCGCCAGATCCAGTTCAAAACGTGTCACGACTGGGCCTGGCTGTGCTTCTACCACTTTGGCTTTGACGTTGAATTCTTGCAACTTGATTTCAAGCAATTCAGATAAACGTGCCAGCTGCTCTTCAGTAAAATTCACTTTTTTATTCGGATCGACTTCATCCAGTAAATCCAGACCTGGAAGCGGTGATAAATCTTTTCGGCGCTCTACCACCTGCATGGCACGTGACATCGGACGGCCTGAAGCATCAGTTAAAGGAGCATCAAAATCAAACTCGTCTTCATCTTGTGGTTTGCCAGCAGTCTCTTGCCAGGCTTCCACAAATTCTTCTTTCGATAAAGCCTCGCGTACTGCTGCATTGGCGGCGGAAGAATTGGATATCGGCTCTACAACCTGATGCTGAATCGGTGCCTGTACAAAAGCAGAAGATTGCGCATAGCTCGAAGCACGTACAGGTTGTTGTGGCTCGTCCTCTTCAACTAACAAATCACCCAGATCATCCAGATCGGTTTGCAGTGCGCTATTTTTTACTGCATGTACGGTTGCTGCCGATGCCATCACCGGCGCAGCATTTACTACCTCTTCTGCAAATCTTAGCGGTTTTTCAGCAGCGGCTGCATTGAATGGGCTATGCACATCGGTCGCAGTTTTGCCTTGCGGAACTGCAGCTAGAAGTTCATCAAAGATTTCATCATCATCCCAATCTAAGCCTGTATGTGGCGCAGCTGTGGTTCTGGTTTGAGAAGGAGCCTGCGCTGAAACAGCTTGTTCTGCAGCTAAAGGCGATACAGAAGAGTTAAGCTGTTTCTCTTCGGCTGCTTTGAGTAAGGCATCAATATCCTGTTTATGGCGCTGATCCTCAGTAGAATGTAAGGCACGCCATATCTGCCCTGTTGCTACCACACTATCAGACTGTGGTGGCTCTTGCTGTGCTTTTTTAAATGTTTCGACTGGCTCCTCAGCAACCTGCTGCACATTTTCAGGAATATCGTCATCGAACCGGGATTGCTGGGATTCTTTATCGGCAAAATCATCAAATAGACGTTCAGCCACCTGATCACGCACTACCGGATCTATTTCTACCAGTTGATGCTCAGGCGCAGGCGTGACTGCAACCGCTACTTTTTTCGTAGTATTGACTGGCTCTTTTTTGGCGACAGGTGCAGTACGGTCAAAATCAGACATGCCTTCAGGCACATTACGGTAGAACAGGTCTTGTAGATAAGCAGGCGTTGCTTTGAGGCTGCTCCAGGTCTTGTTCCACTTCACCCCAAAAGCCAANNAGACTCTGACCTAATTCATAGCCAATAATACCGCCGGAAGAATTATCCAGCGTATCAGCAGGGACTTGCCAAAATAAAAACAACAACGCTGAGGTGGTCAACAACAGGAAGAATTGCGCAGCATAGCGAAATGGCCGGTTCAGGAAGCTACGCGGCCACCAGACCTGAATCGCCTCCATAAACAGATAGACAGGGATCAGCAGACTTGCCCAACCGAGAAAGCCAAACAAAAGGTCTGCAATCCAGGCACCCGCTATCCCACTGGCATTCGAAACGGTCTGCGTATCACTGGAGATATGCATCCACCCCGGATCAAATGGCGTATAGGTCACTGTTGCAAGAAACAGATAAATCCCAAATGAGACTAAAAATAATGTCATTACTAAGCGCTGTGCATAGGCACTCGACACCGCTGTCATATACTGTCCTGTAACCAATTCTTCATGAATATTCTTTTGCTTCAATGCTTGAAAAAAGCGACGCAATAAAATGCATATTATGCACCTGTTCTGTGAAAAAAGATGCACTATTGTGCAAGCACAATGTTACTTATGCTATATAGCCCAAATCGATTTCAATGATCAATAATATCGACTTTAATCTCACACCACTGTTATACAGTTTCACGTATAATTCAATAAATTTCTAAATAAAAAAGGATACAGCTGATGAGCGCACGTCACTCACGACTGATTATTTTAGGTTCTGGCCCTGCAGGCTATAGCGCAGCAGTGTATGCAGCGCGTGCAAACTTGAAACCTACCCTGATTGCAGGCTTGCAACTGGGCGGTCAGCTGACCACGACGACTGACGTCGATAACTGGCCGGGTGATCCCGAAGGTTTGACTGGTCCAGCATTGATGGAACGTATGCAGGCACATGCAGAGCGTTTTGGCACTGAAATCGTGTATGACCATATCAATGAAGTGGATCTTAGCCAGCGCCCCTTTGTGTTAAAAGGCGATATGGAAGAATTCACCTGTGATGCTCTGATCATCTGTACCGGTGCAACTGCCCAATACCTCGGTCTGGAATCTGAAGCAGCCTATATGGGTCAAGGTGTCAGTGCTTGCGCAACCTGTGATGGTTTCTTCTATAAAAACCAGAAAGTAATGGTCGTAGGTGGTGGTAATACTGCTGTTGAAGAAGCGTTGTATTTATCTAACATTGCTTCTCACGTGACTCTGGTTCACCGTCGTGATTCCTTACGTTCCGAAAAAATCTTGCAAGATCATTTATTTGCCAAAGAAAAAGAAGGCAAGATCAGCATTATCTGGAACCATCAGGTCGATGAAGTACTCGGTGATGCACAATCTGGTGTGACCTCAGTTCGTATTAAATCAACGCAAGATGACTCTACTCAAAACATTGATGTGACGGGTATGTTTGTGGCGATTGGTCACAAGCCAAATAGCACCATGTTCGAAGGCCAGTTAGAACTTCGTGACGGCTATATCCAGGTGCAAAGCGGTACTGCAGGTAATGCAACACAAACGTCGGTACCGGGTGTATTCGCAGCCGGTGATATTGCAGACAGCATTTATCGTCAGGCGATTACTTCTGCGGGTTCAGGCTGTATGGCTGCACTGGATGCGGAAAAATATCTTGATGCGATGGGTAAACTAGACTAAGCAGCAAGAATAAAAACGCCGTCCATTATGGGCGGCTTTTTTATTGCTAGAATGAGATGATGATTTATCTATAGATTTATATCGGGTCTGCCATGTCTTTACTTCCTCCCTCAGAATTCATTTTTCCCAATCCGATCGAGGTTGATCCTGAAGGTGAAGGCCTGATTTGTATTGGTGCAGACCTCTCCCCTTCCACACTTTATGAAGCCTATACGCATGGATTATTTCCCTGGTTTTCAGAAAGTGATCCGATTTGCTGGTGGAGTCCGGAACCACGCTGCATTATTCGCCCCGAAGATTATCATCCGAGCAAATCCCTGCTACGCAATATGAAAAAGCAGGACTATAAAATTACAATCAATCATGCTTTTGAAAGGGTGATTCGTTCCTGTTCATTGCCGCGTGCTTATGCAGACGACACCTGGATCAGTGAAGATATTATCGCAGGCTATTGCGACATGTTCGACGCAGGATATGGCTATAGCATTGAGGTCTGGGATGAAGATCGCGTCGTCGGTGGACTTTATGGTGTGACCATCGGTCAAGGCTGTTTTGGTGAATCTATGTTTAGTACGCAAACCGATGTTTCTAAAATGGCTTTCTATACCTTAATGCTGATTGGACAGGAAAATAAACTACCCTGGATCGACTGCCAACTGGTCAACGATCATCTTTTAAGCCTAGGTGCCTGCACACTTTCTCGCCAAGCCTATCTTAATTCTTTACAAGATATTGTAAAAAAGCCTGCGATTGATTGGAAAAAGTATCAGGAAGGTGTATTTTCAAGTAAAACAATAGCGCAAAACGCGCGCTTAAGTGAATGAAAATAACAGAGGGTAGTTGTTATGAACTCTTATCAGCCAAAGGCCCTACTGAACGATTTACAGTATTATATTACGCCGCCGCATGATTGCAGCTATCTGCCCAACAAGTCGGCGCGCATGGTTTTTCTGGATCCCGCACATCGAATTGATGTAGTCACTTTATCGGAACTGTCACGTACCGGTTTCCGTCGCAGTGGTGATTTCGTGTATCGCCCCGAATGTCATTTGTGTCGTCAATGTCTGTCTTCGCGTGTGCCTGTTGTTGAATTCCGCATGAACAGTTCACAAAAAAAAGCCTGGAAACGTAATCAGGATCTGGTGATAAAAATTACCAGTCCAGAGCACGCCGGGGACCTACATTATGCGCTGTATGAACGCTATATCAATGAACGCCACGCAGATGGCGATATGTTCCCACCCACCCGGGATCAGTTCGAAAAATTTTTATTGCAAAGCTGCACCGACAGCTTCTTTCTAGAATTATGGCAAGGTGAGCGTCTAATCAGCGTTTCCACTTGCGACCTGCTGGATGATGGCATCTCTGCCGTTTATACCTTCTTTGATCCGGATGAAAATCGTCGTTCACTCGGTGCTTTTGCAATCTTGAAACAGATTGAACATGCACAAAAGCTGGGCTTNNCGGAGATTCAGCACTTGGGAAACTCATTAATGACGACCTTACCCAGCGGATGGAATCACCAGATTATTAAATAAGGTCGTCAGTTTGTATTATTTAAATAGACTAGCAAAATCATCCGTACATGCTTTCACCATAATGATGGCATGTTCACGGCTTCCGTTGGCATTTGGATAATAGTTCTTACGCAGATCAATCTGATGAAAGCCTGATTTTTCATACAGCTTGATCGCAGCCAGATTACTCTCGCGCACTTCCAGGAAAATCTGCACCGGATTATTTTTTAGCATCGTCACTGAAGCCTCCAGCAACTGATAGCCCAAACCCTGACCTTGCTGTGCCGGATCAATTGCCATGAGCAATAAATTGGCTTCATCCAGCACCGGTTGTAAAATACAAAATCCGGCCACCTGCCCTTGCACTTCAATCACGGTACTTTGATAAGCCGTTACAGCATCTTNNCTTCTACATCCGCTGCTTGCATTAAACGAATCATCTTCGTTCATCTTATATAGAATCAACCTCCGCATTATAGAAACTTCATCCAAAAAATCGAGCAAAAAAAAGAGCGATTTTAGTCGCTCTCCAATCTTCAGTTCTGTCACAAACCCAATTTGGCTTTCCAGGTCGCCAACAGTTGATCTGTATAATGATCATTCGGATGGAATCCCGGTTTAAAATACATCAGCATTTCTTTCGCCATACCCGTAATGACACCTTTAGAAGGACTATAGGCATAGGTATAAATGGCTTTTAAGGACTCAAGATTAAACTGCTGATCCTGTTTAAGCAAACGGGCGAGGAAATAGCTTTGCACCACAAATAAGGTTGCCATTGCGATGACCAAGGATGAAGTACGCAGTGCATAGGCTTTTAGGCCTTTGCCAAAAACTCCTTCAAAGACATCATGTGCAACTGCCTTATGTTCATTTTCCTCGATAGCATGCCATAACCACATGGTTTTCATGGTTTCATCTGTCATCAATTCCTGAATGTGGCTATTGGTCAAAAGCTGTGAGGCAATGGTTGCAGTGAAATGCTCAAGTGCCGTAGTTGCAGTCAAATCTACCATTTCTTGGGTAATTCCCACAGGCTTACCCAGTTTAGCCATGACTTTACGTGTCGTTTGAATGACTTTATCGGTATAACGATCAAGCGTCTCGACATCATGCCCATGTTTTTGCGCAGAAGCATTAAAGCCGATATGCTCGTGAGTATGCATGGCTTCCTGACCAATAAAAGCAGAAATTTCTTTTTGTAATGCTTCATTATTGGCAATTGCAGGATGGTTACGTACCGCGCGGACTGAATCTATAAAAAACTTTTCACCTGCTGGAAATAGCGCAGATAATGCGGTCATAAAATGAGTGAGACCTGCTGAACCATTCATCCAATATTCCGGTACAGCATCAAAATCAAAGTTCATGCGACGAACTGGAAAACTTGCACCCGCACGATTTGTAATATTTACTTTCGCATTCATGTGACCACTCCCATCAGGCCAATCCAGACCCGAAAATGTAATATTCATATTCTTATCTGTATATTACGTGGTAATTTTTTTTACATAAGTGCAGTTTAGGTCAAGCCAATATCAGATAAGGACAGCTTGTAAAATCATTGTCCGACAATCTATTTTTAGTTTTATAAAAAGTTTGAATCAAAAAAAAGCGCCTCAAAGAGGCGCTTTTCTTACACAATCAGCGATTATGCAGTTACTTTAGCA
>DFCG01000037.1:0-12360 GCA_002367455.1 Acinetobacter sp. UBA3060
GCAAGTGGTCTGGGCATGGGCTTGTACTGGCAATCTAGCCTGAGCGCTGTACAACAACAGGATGTCGCCAGCAAGACGGTATTGCCGATCTGGATTGCGCAGCTCGTTGCTGTCATTGCATTTGCTTTCTTTGCCGTACAAGCACAAATTCCTGCATTTACTCTGGTCGCAGCAATGGTGGCAGCTGCCGCATTAATTCTGCAAATGGCACGTGAACAATTACAGCAACGCCAGCTTCATCCTGCGATTCAATGGGCAATTGTGGTGGCGGTCACGCTGATCTGGGCTATTCCAAATCTAAGCCCAATTTTCAATGTGGTCTTGCTCGTCTGGGGCTTATTGATTTGTTTGATCTATGCATTATTTGCTGGCTGGATCATGAAGATCAGTCATTTGCGTAAATCAATGAATTTCAGCTCTGAAGCGTTTTATAACATTTGGCGTATTGCAGTACGTGTAGTGTTACCGGTCGGGATTATTCTGGCAATCATTGCTGTCTTAGGACAATTCATCTGATGAGTGAGGCGATGATCTGGGTGGCGTATGCGACGCCAGAAAAACAATTTCATCTAGCCGTGCCATTTCAGTCCGGCATGACAGCATTGGATGCGATTGAGCAAAGTGGAATCCGTGAGCAGGTCGAATTGCCTGAACCGTTATCTCTGGGCATTTTTGGCGTGCGCTTGCAAGATCATCAGCAGCAACTGGCAGCAGGGGATCGGGTGGAAATTTATCGGCCACTGACCATCAATCCTAAAGACATCCGACGTAAACGCGCCGAGAAAAATCCGGTGGGTCGTTATGCCAGAGGCAATCTTTTAAGAAAGCTGAAACCGTCTTCCGAATAGAAAGCGGCTTGAATGAGCAGTAGCCTCAATGATCTGCTCAATCAATCAGCTTAATTAAAAAAGCCCCTGATGATTCAGGGGCTTTTTCATGAGAAACCGACTATAGTGGAGGAGCATTTAAAATTGCTTCTTTTGATCCTGGTAAGCCGGGTTGAGATTCTGGAATTGTGTCCAGACCTTCAACACGTTCCACGATACCAGACTGGTTAAAGTAGATTTTCAAATGCTGGCCTTGGGCTGCCGGGATCTTGGCTTTTTTAGCGTAGGTTCCTGGGGTATAGTTATAGATGTAGTCCCAACGTAAAGGATTCAGTGGATCGCTTACTGTTGGACTGCCCAGTAAGAAACGCACCTGTTGATGGCTCATTCCCACCTGAATTTTAGCGGCTTGTGCTTGGGTTAAAGGGGTTCCTTGTGGAATATCTACTTTATAAACACCTAATGTCGAACAGCCGACGAGCAATGAAGTGACGAATAACGTCAACATGATTTTTTGCATTTTGCTAAACTATCCCAAATTAATTATGATGCATTTGATCCAAGGATAGATCATACTGCATCTAAACTTTGTTGCATATTCCAACTTTGATTTTGTTGAGAGACCTTTTTACATGACTATTTCAAACCAAGATTTACGAAAAGCTGGACTGAAAGTTACCCTTCCACGAATTAAAATATTAGAATTACTAGAAAATTCAAAACAACATCATTTAAGTGCGGAAGATATTTACAAGACTTTACTCGATCAGGGCGAAGATGTAGGTTTAGCAACTGTGTATCGTGTGTTAACGCAGTTTGAAGCAGCGGGCATCATCGAACGTCATAATTTTGAAAATAATCATTCAGTTTTTGAAATTATGCAGGAAGATCACCACGATCACCTAGTATGTTTAAATTGCAGCAAAGTTGTTGAATTTATTAATGACACGATTGAAAAAGAGCAGCATGATGTTGCTGAAAAATTTGGTTTTGAATTAACCGGTCACTCACTGAATCTGTATGGTTATTGCGATGCGCCTGCCTGTCAGGAAGTGTTCCGTAAAAAATAATTTGAGCTTTGGTTCAAACATAAAAAAAACAGGCTTCATGCGAAGCCTGTTTTTTTATGCCTTCAAGATGATCAGGACTGACCATCAAAGGTAATATTGGAATGCGCACGTAATAAGTGGCTGCCACCTTCTTCTGACAGCTTGATTTGCAGACGTAAATCATTAGGTGAATCCGCATGTTTCAGCGCATCTTTATAGCTGATCTGTTTGGCTTTATACAGATCATACAGCGCCTGATCGAAGGTCTGCATGCCCAGTTCACGGGAACGCTTCATCAGATCCTTGATCTCATGCACATCACCTTTACGAATCAAGTCGGCAATCAGTGGTGAGTTAATCAGAATCTCAATGGCTGCACGGCGACCATTACCATCAATGGTTGGAATCAGTTGCTGTGCCACAATGGCTTTCATGTTCAGGGACAGGTCCATAAACAGCTGATTATGCCGGTCTGCTTCGAAGAAATGGATAATCCGGTCGATCGCCTGGTTGGCGTTGTTGGCGTGCAGGGTAGCAAACACCAGATGTCCGGTTTCGGCAAAGGCAATGGCATAGTCCATGGTTTCACGTGAACGGATCTCACCAATCAGAATCACGTCTGGTGCCTGACGCAAGGTGTTTTTCAGGGCAATTTCAAATGAATCCGTATCGATGCCGACTTCGCGCTGGGTGATAATACAGCCCTTATGCTGGTGAATAAATTCGATCGGATCTTCAATGGTAATGATATGACCTTTGGAATTTTCATTACGATAACCGACCAAAGACGCCAGCGAGGTTGATTTACCGGTACCGGTTGCCCCGACAAAAATAATGATGCCACGTTTGGTCATCGCCAGTTCTTTTAAAATGGGCGGTAACTTGAGTTCATCCATGGTCGGAATGACGGTTTCAATCCGACGCAAAACCATCCCCGGTTGATCGCGTTGCTGAAAGGCACTGACACGGAAGCGGGCACTTTTGTCCGGTGTGCTGATGGCAAAGTTACATTCACGACTGTCAGCAAATTCTTTACGCTGCTTTTCGGTCATGATGGAATGGAGCAGTTGCCCTACTGCCGCACCGGGTAATTTTACCGAGCCAATTGGTAAAATCTGCCCATTAATCTTGATGGACGGTTCGACATCGGCAGTAATGAACAGATCCGATGCTTTTTTCTCCACCATATAATCGAGTAAGCCGTTAAAATCCATGTATATAAACCCCAATACAATTCAATTTTTTATAAAAATGCTTCTGGCTGTTTGGCTGCAGTACGTGCAACTTGCGGGCTGATCAAACCTTTGGATACCAGTGTTTTCAGGGTTTGATCCAGTGTGGTCATGCCATAGTTGGCACCGGTCTGAATTGCCGAGTACATTTGTGCGACTTTGTTTTCACGGATCAGGTTACGGATCGCCGGAATACCGATCATAATTTCATGCGCCGCCACACGCCCACCGCCATTTTTCTTCAGCAGAGCCTGTGAAACTACGGCTTGTAGGGATTCAGACAACATGGCACGTACCATGTCTTTTTCTTCAGCAGGGAATACGTCGATCACACGGTCAATGGTTTTGGCCGCTGAGGTGGTATGCAGGGTGCCGAAAACAAGGTGACCCGTTTCTGCCGCAGTTAAAGCCAGACGAATGGTTTCAAGGTCACGCATCTCACCGACCAGAATAATATCCGGATCTTCACGTAATGCAGAACGTAATGCTTCATTAAAGCCATGCGTATCACGATGCACTTCACGTTGGTTAATCAGACATTTCTTGGACTGATGCACAAATTCGATCGGATCTTCGACGGTCAGAATATGGTCATAGCGGTTGTCATTAATATAATCCAGCATCGCCGCCAAGGTAGTTGATTTACCCGAACCGGTTGGACCTGTGACTAGTACCAGACCACGTGGATATTCACAGATATCTTTAAAAATCTGTCCCATGCCCAGATCTTCAAGGGTCAGGACTTTAGAGGGAATGGTACGGAATACCGCACCGGCACCGCGGTTCTGGTTAAATGCGTTGACACGGAAACGTGCCACGCCAGGCACTTCAAAAGAAAAGTCAGTTTCCAGATTTTCTTCAAAATCACGGCGCTGTTTGTCGTTCATGATGTCATAAACGAGTTTATGCACTTCTTTGTGTTCTAATGCTGGCAGGTTGATGCGACGAACTTCCCCATCGACACGAATCATTGGCGGTAAGCCCGCAGACAAGTGTAAATCCGACGCACCATTTTTAGCAGAAAATGCCAACAATTCTGTGATATCCATAAGGTCCCCGAGTTCATTAAAATGTTAATTATTTTGATAGAATAATAAGGCTTTCCCACAGCTTAACCAACACTTAGTTCATGGGCAAGGGAAAAAAAGATGAATGAAATGAGAACCCCATCAATGAATATGTTGCAACAGTCACGAAATCAGGTCTTAGTGCAAATTGAAACTGCCTGTATTCAGGCNNNGCACTGAATATCTGTATTCAGGTGAATATTGATGGCCAGGATACCAAAGATGGCTGCCAGCCGGAAGAAGTCGCAGAACTGGTGGCACAAATCAGCCAACTGCCGAATGTACGTTTACGTGGCCTGATGGTGATTCCTGCACCGAATAATCCTCAAGCCTTTGCTGATGCCAAAGTTTTATTTGATGCAGTCAAAGTTCAGCATGCACACCCTGAAGATTGGGATACTTTAAGTATGGGCATGTCTGGGGATATGACCGAAGCGATTGCTGCGGGTTCTACCATGGTTCGTGTTGGCACAGCCCTATTTGGTGCACGGCCTAAAAAAGATGTATAAACTACTAATGTCAGTTTTTTGCAGCAAAGCGTTATCGCAGGGTATTGGATAACGCTTTTTTTCTGGCTGGTTCGAGCCATTTAGCCATTAACCAGGCAAAGACTATTAAGCTGCACATGCTGGCAAGCAAAGCTAAAATTGCTCCACCCAGACCATAGGCCAAAGTTGCCGGAATACAGCCCAAAATAAATAAAAGTAATGGGAAATGGGTGACATACAAGGTATAGGAAAAGTCTGCGGATTGAACCCAGACCGGATGGTAGTGACTGCGTCGATGCTGGAGCTGTACCAGCCAGCAGCTAAAGGCCAGACCCACACAGAAATTAAAAGGGGCAAAATTCGCAGCGCGGTATTGCTGGGCCTCATCAATCACCTGAAACTGGTAAGCATCAAAACAGGCGATTAGAAATGCCAAGCCGAATAGGGCTAATTTGACTGATTGTAAGCGGTTTAAAAAAGGTAGCTGGATATATCGAAATGAACAGGCAAAGGCAGTGAGCCAGACCAGAAAATAAATAAAAAACTGGATGTTCAGTACTGATAGTATAGCCAGAACCATAAAAAAACCGATTTTGGCGATTTCCGAATTTTTTAAAAAAGGTAAGAATCCGGCCAGCACATAAAACCACACTTCATAGCTCAGACTCCAGAGCGCAGCATTGGCTGAAACCGTTGGCGTCACAAAGCCATTCAAAAATAGCAGCGAGCCAACAAACTCCATCATGTCTATACTATAGTCAGTCCGGATCATCATGCCAAAACTGTGTTGAAAAGCATGCGTGTGGCTGGTAAATAATAGTGGAGCAAGCAGATATAAAACCAGGGTCAACCCCATGGCAAACAGAAAGGGCGGTAAAATTCTTCGGCCACGCTGTCGGGCATAATGGTGCAGATTGAACTGACCATGCTGATGAATGTTGTACTGGATTGAATAGCCGATCAGATAGCCACTTAAGGCAAAGAAAATCATGACCGCGGCCTGCCCAAGCAGGCGTATCCATGAATAAATGCTGGTATCGAAAGGCCCAATAAATGCCTGAAAGCAGTGACTGAATAACACCACAATGGCACTGATACCCCGTAGGCTCTCAAGCTGTAAGCTGAAATAGGGCGAGAGCGTGTTCGGGGCAGGGTGAATCATCGTTAACCTATAATCTGAATGGTACTGGCGCCTGCACCTACAGGCTTGACCTGAATCTGTACAGGAATCCGTTCATGCATTTCCTGAATATGTGAGATTACGACCACTTTACGTCCCTGACTTTGTAACTGATCAAGTGCATTCATCACCATATGTAATGAAGATGCATCAAGGGTGCCAAAACCTTCATCGATAAACAGGGATTCTATTTTCATGGAGCCTGAAGCCATATTGGCAATTGCTAAAGACAAGGCAAGAGCGGTCAAGAATGACTCACCCCCAGAAAGCGATGAAACAGAACGGGTTTCACCATCCATATCATGGTCAATAATGGCAAGACTGAGTGAGTTGTCTAAACGTTTTAAGGTGTAACGCTGAGACAGCATCGCGAGTTGCTGATTGGCAAATTCAAGCAAAATATCAAGGTTATATTGCTGCGCATAATCACGGAATTTTTTGCCTGTGGCATCCCCCATAAGACTGGAAATTTTATTCCAGCGATATTCTTCAGTTTGAATTTGCTGAATTTGTTCAGCAAATTGTTTTTGCTTATCTAGGTTCGAGTAGTGAACATCTAACTTGGTCTTAAGTTGGTCACGCTGTTCTTGTCGCTCTGCTAAAGCTTTAAGGTTCAGTTCAATGGCACGCTCAATCTGTAAGATTTGTACTTCAGGTTGAGTTTGTAAATGTTGTGTGAGCAGATGTTGTGTGGTTTTCAGTGCGGATGCTGCATCGACCAAGGCATGTTCGATATCTTTAATATGTTGACGTAGTTTTTGAGTTTCTTCAGTTGAAATGAGGCTTAATTGTGAAATCAAAGCATGATTAAAATCTAAATTTTGATTTAACCAGTGTTCGATTTCTAAAACACAAGCATGATGCTGTGTTTCAAGTTGAGCCAACTGAATTTTGAGTTGATCAAGCTGCCGTTGTTGGCTATCAAATTGTTGACGAGCTGTTTCGAAACTTTGTTGTATTTTCTGATGTTGCAGCTGTAAATTTTTACGCTGTTCATCGTGTTGAGTCAGCCATTCATGTGGTTTATCGACCGAAGTTTGCGTCATCTCAAAAATAAGCTGAACGGCAAGTTCCTTGTTCTCTTGTCCTTGACGCTCAAATTCAACTTTATCTTTTTCAGCGAGTTCAATCTGATTATTTTTGGCTTGAATCTCGTTATTTTTTTGAGCGAGTAGTTGAGCTTTCTCATTCAGTTGCTGATTTAAAGTCTCAAGCTTCTGCAACAGATGCTGACGCTCATGCAATTGTTGTGCAATGTGTTGTGCAACAGTTAAGGTTTGCTTATGCCAAGCATTTCGTTGCTCAGCAGTGAGCAGGTCTAGAAGGTATTGAATATTCTGTTCAGCTTGTTGAACAATCGACAGTTGTTGTGAGATTTGCTGAATATTTTGGGTTAAATTCCGTTGTGTTTTTTCAACCTCATCGAGTTGTTTGATATTTTCCTCAAGTGTTATTTTTTCTTGTTGCAGGATTTGATTGACTTGAAGCAGTTGTTGTTCAATCTGTTCAGATTGTTGGGTTAAGTCTATTTGAATTTGGGCATTTTTGAAGCTTTGATAAAGTGCCTGTTCATGCTGTTGATGTTGAATATTTAAATCATCGAGACGTTTTTGCTGCTCGCTCAAAGATGCTGTTTGCTGTGTGTGTAATTGCTGACTCTTTTGCCAAGCATTAAAACTGTATTGTTCGATTTGAATCGCTTGCTGCTCTTGTTGCTCTTGCAAATTGACGAGTTCACTCGATAGTGCAGAAAGGTCAGTTTTAAATGGATGATGTAAACTGCCACAGACTAAACATGCTTCTCCATCAATCAATTGCTCGCGTAATTTCTCAATATTTTCAGCATGTAATAAGCGCTGTTGTTGCAGCATGCGTTGTAAGTTTTCACGTTCAAGTTTATGGGTTTGGTATTGCTGTTCTTGCAAATCAACTTGAATTTTACTTTGGGCACTCTGCTGTGCGAGCGCATTGCACGTTGTTTGCAGTTGATGCTGTTCAGAGCGTTGTTGTAGCCATTGTTTAAATTGATTTTGAATTAAACTAAATTGATGTTGTTGCTCTAGATTTTTTGCCTGATTGTGGCGAAGTTCTAATAGTTGGTGATCAATTTTTTGGTCATCGCCATACTGTTGTTGTAGTGATTCCAATTGCTGCTTTTTCTGACTTAAATCGGTTCTAGCAGAAGCAATATCGCCATATTGTTTTTCAAAACTTTGGTAATGCTGAATAAATCGTTGTAACTGTTTGAGATGCGCGGAAAGTCCATCATCTAAACTGCTCAGTTGCATCGTTTGATTCAACTGTTCGGTTTGTTTTTGCTGATCTGACTTGAATTGCGCTAATTCCTTGTGTAGCTCAGTTTGTACAAATATTAAGGGCTGTAACTCTTTTTGAAACTCGTCCAATACAGATTTTGCTTTAACAAACTGTTTACCAATGAATTCACGTTCTTGAATACAGTGACGGACTTGGTCAATACGGTGCTGATGGGTGTGTTCAAAATGCTGTAGCGCTTTGAGTTGTTCATCAATCTGTTTAAATGCAGTCTGTTTTTGCTCAAAAACTTGCTGAATGGTATGAAACTGTAATTCAGTACTTTGAATTTGAGATTTTAACCCAGCTAATTCTGTTTGTGTTTTTTCTTGCTGGATCATACTTGGACGGATGGATGCAAAAACTTCGAGTTGTTTTAGACGGCCACGTTCTGTATTCAGTAAATCAAATTTTTGTTGTTGTTCCACATGCTGACGCTGTCGTTGCTGAACATCATTTTCCAGCTTTTGCTTTTGCTCAAACCATCGCTGGTTTTTTTCGAGTGCCGATTTTTCTTGTTCTAATTTTTTGTATTCAGCACAGATTGTATTGAATTGATCGCTTACAGTCGCTAAATCTTCTTCCGACAAAGTTTCAATATCACCGAGTCTGACTTCTAAAGCTTTGCGCTGATTGGCGATTTCCTTGGTTTTTTCATATGCCAATTGACCAATTTTGCCAAAAATACTGGAGTTGGTCAGATATTCGAGCAGTTCACCACGTTCAGTATCCCGTGATTTTAAAAATGCGGTCACTTCAGATTGAGCCAATAAAACGGCACGGGTAAATTGCTCAAAACTCAGCTGAGTAATTTGTAGAATTTTAGCTTCTACCGCTTTGGCTTTATCGGCAAGAATATTGCCATCACTCAGACATTTCAGTGAACGTTGCACACTTTGCAATTTGCCTGTGGGATTTTCACGTGCACGTTTAATTTCCCAGCGAGCTGAATATACTTTTTGATCTTGTGCAACAAAACTCAGTTCGGCAAAACCAATGCCTGTACCGCGACGCAAAACAGTCAATGGGGAATTGGTGAGAAGTTCAGAACCATCGATATCAGTCAGTTTGCCATCGCTATCTTTTAAACGAGGTACACGATTGAACAGTGCCAAACACATTGCATCCAGAATCGTGGACTTTCCGGCACCTGTTTTACCGACAATTGCAATTAAGCCTGCACTGGCAAGTGGATTGCTTTCAAAATCAATAAAATGTTCACCTGCAAGCGATGCCAAGTTTTTTATACGAATAGATAAAATTTTCATGGCATATCCTTATGGTGTTTCATTAGCATCAATATTTTTTTCCGCCTCAATAATCAGGCTGAGGAAATCTTTCAGCACCGAATCATCGGCGCTGTAACCCTGTTTGAGCCAAAGCTGTTCAAATAGTCTTTTGGGTGTTGGCGGCTCTAAATGGATCTTCTGAGCTTGTGCATCATCAAGATTAATAGCTTGATATTGACGTGAAATGCGCACCAGTCGATAGCGGTTCGGCGGAAGTGCATCTTCAAAAGTTTGTCTTAAATTGGGTGGAGGTGGCGTTGCCGTATGATATTCAATATCGATATATTCACGTTGATCAATTGCTTCAATTTCCCCATGTTCAAGGGTTCGAATCTGCTCAAAGATTTCATTGAGTTCACCACGGAGTCGATGCAGGCTTACACTGCGTGGAATAAGCAAAGCTTCAAACTGAAAACGTGCCTCATCTTCTAATTGAGGGTCAATTCTGACTTCAACTATTTGATGCTTATAATTAATCTCACTAAATGACAGCGGAATCGGAGAGCCACTATAACGAATATGCGGCTGACCGACTTTTTGTGGTTTATGCAAATGCCCCAGCGCGACATAATCAATCACGTCATCAAACAGCGCCGTCGACAGGGCCTCTTCATTGCCGACGATAATTGGACGTTCGGAGTCTGAGGTCTCACCACCTTGCATGTGCGCATGTGACATTAAAATCAGTGCCTGATGTGGCTGTTTGCGTGCTTTGGCTTCGGCAATCAGTTGTTGATGCAGATAACTGATCGCGTTCTGGCTAGTACTGGTATGTTCATTCAGTCCGGTAATTTCAGCACTGCGTAAATAGGGCAGGGTCAGACACCAGGCGATGATATTTTTATCCTGATCATAAATAGGAATCAGCAGACGATCCAGGTTCAGGTTATTTTCTGCCGTGCGGCCTACAATTCCCACTGCTTTGGCATTAAATTTGGCCAGCAAGGGTTCAACCTGTTCGATCCGGTAACCGGAATCATGATTGCCTGCAATCATTAGGGTTTGCATATGCGGCGCCAGGTCATGAGCATCGGCCAGAAACTGGTACAGCTGTCTTTGTGCACTGGACGCAGGATTGATCACATCAAAAATATCGCCGGCAATCAGCAGAGCATGCGGTTGCTTTGCTTTGATTTGCACAAGTAGCCAAGTCAAAAACTGCGCATGTTCAAATTCACGGTCATGGTTATGGAAAAATTGTCCCAGATGCCAATCGGAAGTGTGAAGAAAATGAACTGCCATGTAGTGAACCCCAAGATATCTGCCTTGCTACTATAGGAAAAAGCACAGGTAAAAATCTACTTGTAAAACGATATTTCAGCGAATTGTTGGTGATGTTCAAGCTGAATTTATTTTGATCAGTATGGATATTAATGGACGGTTGTATCCGGATCATCAGATATCAAAGGCTCTGCAAGCCATCAGACTTTAAAAATAGGGATTTTAAAAAATAAAAACCGACGATTCGAGTGATGATGAAATCGTCGGTCAAATTTGTGTTACATGAAGATTTTGGCTGCTATTCAAAATTTCCCTGTACACTGGACTTATTGCTTTAGCTCTAAAGGTCAGCAAAAATTCGTGGATGCCAGTCCAAATTTTTGTACCTTGTACCCTATATAACGTCACCCTTTAGTGGATGGTTGACAATAAAATGAAAAAAAACCTGATTTTTTTTATACTAGCTTGTTGAAGATCACTGAGTCATGCATATGTTGCCACTAAGTCGTTATTTTATCTGGTTTTTCGTTATATGTTTTATTTTTACCTGTATTTGCGGTGTACTGGCAGCCTTGCTGCCGATGGGCATGGGTGCAGTTTTGACGATTGTTCCGTATCTGGTGGCCATGATTTGGGTGCTTTTTAAATTTCTAAAACAGCAAAAACGTGCGCCGACCCAGGCAGAGCGTAAAAAATTCACTCTCGGTTTTAGCCTGATTTACTGGGGATATAATTTATTATTTCTCTTGCTCGGTATTGTCATCGCCACCCGTTCCAATCCGAATGCCTGGCAGGACTTCTTGCTGTATCTACAGCAGCCACAATTTATGAGTATTGTGCTGATCATGTTCCTGATGATCGCAATTCCGCTGTATCTACTGACGTACTGGTTTTATGGCAAGCAGGCCCAGCGTATGGCAGAGAAAATGTTTGGCCATTCGCCTCAGTGAATATAGATGAATCATTTTGTGACCCGATCTTCATAAATTAATTGAATGATGAAAGATACAAATTCTCCACTACAAAGATCTTCTTGGTTTAAAAAGCTGAAGATGAGTGGCGTATAATTTAAACCAAGAAAATAATAAGGCGAAGAATGACGAATGTATAAACCTGTAGTGCTGGTGACGGGAGCGAGTGGTTTTATTGGCAGTCATCTCGTGCGTTTTTTATTAGAACGTGATTATCGGGTGATTGGTCTGACTCGTCAGAAAAATAAACGTGAACCACATCCGGACTTTCATTGGATTAACCAGCTGGATGAATTAAAACAGCATCAGATTGATTATGTGGTCAATCTGGCTGGCGAAAGCATCGGTCAAGGCCGCTGGACGGCAGCGCGGAAAAAGAAGTTGCTGGATAGCCGTTTAGATACCACCAGGCAGTTATTTGACTATTTAGAAAAACATCAGCTTAGACCGAAACGGATTATTTCAACATCGGCCGTCGGCTATTATGGCATTGATCCAAATGAGTGCTGGGAACAGGTCTGCACGGAGCAAAGTCCGCCACAAGATATTTTTATGTCCGAACTCTGTACGAAGTGGGAGCAGCTGGCCTTGTCCTATACTAACCAGAACACCAAGATTGTTCGCTTTGCGGTGGTGTTTGGCAAAGGTGGTGGGATTCTTCCGCAGATGCTATTGCCGATTAAGCTGAATCTGTTTGGGCGGATTGGTCATGGACGTCAGCCA
>DFCG01000170.1:0-6977 GCA_002367455.1 Acinetobacter sp. UBA3060
TATGCTGATGAAGCCGCGCAGGTTTATAAAAAAATCGTGGTGTCAGCAGATAAGACCAGGCTGCTGGGCGCGGTGCTGGTGGGCTGTGCCAAAGAATATAGTGATCTCCTGCAAATGATGCTAAATGGTCTGGCTGTACCGGAGCAACCGGAAAGCCTGATCATGCCGGGCTTTGATCAGTCAACCTCCAAATCAGGTGGTAGTGGTGTCGATTTATTGCCTGACAGTGCGACCATCTGTTCATGTAATAACGTTTCCAAAGCTGATATCTGTTCAGCTATTGATGGCGGTGCAACTTCATTGGGTGCACTGAAAAAATGCACCCAGGCTGCAACGGCGTGCGGTGGCTGTGCACCACTGGTAACGCAGGTTCTCAAATCTGAATTACAGCGTCAGGGTGTCACGGTGAACAATCACCTGTGCGAACACTTTGCCTATTCACGTCAGGAACTGTATCACCTGGTACGCGTGCATGAAATCAAGACATTCTCTGACCTGATTCAGCAACATGGGCACGGCATGGGCTGTGATATCTGCAAACCGACTGTAGCCAATATTCTGGCATCCTGCTGGAATGATTTTGTTCTGAAACCAAGTCATGCCGGTTTGCAGGATAGCAACGACTACTACCTCGGCAATATCCAGAAAGATGGTTCCTATTCGATTGTGCCACGTGTTGCAGGCGGCGAGATTACTCCGGATGGCCTGATTACCATCGGTCAGATCGCCAAAGATTATGGTCTATATACCAAAATTACGGGCGGACAACGAATTGACATGTTTGGCGCGCAGGTACATCAACTGCCTGAAATCTGGGAAAAACTGATCAATGCCGGTTTCGAGTCTGGACATGCCTACGGCAAATCCTTACGTACGGTGAAATCTTGCGTGGGCAGTACCTGGTGCCGTTTTGGAGTCGATGATTCTGTCGGCTTGGCGATTTTCCTGGAGAATCGTTATAAAGGCCTGCGTTCACCACATAAAACCAAAATGGCAGTATCCGGCTGTACCCGTGAATGTGCAGAAGCACAGAGCAAGGATGTCGGTGTCATTGCCACCGAAAAAGGCTGGAATCTATATGTATGCGGCAATGGCGGCATGAAACCGCGCCATGCTGAACTGCTCGCTTCGGATCTGGATACTTCCACCCTAATCAAATATATCGACCGCTTCTTTATGTTCTATATCCAGACGGCGGACCGTCTGCAGCGCACCAGCGTATGGCGTGACAATATGGAAGGCGGTCTGGACTATCTGAAAGATGTCATTGTGCATGATTCACTAGGCATTGCTGCTGAACTGGAAAACCGTATGCAGCATGTGATTGGCACTTATCAGGATGAATGGCGCACCGCGATTGAAGATCCTGAAGTACGCAAACGCTTTAAGACTTTTATTAATGCCAAAGCAGCCGAGCAGAATGACCCGCATATTCAGTTTGCACCTGTACGTGGCCAGATTCGTCCAAAGACAGAAGCTGAACGTGATTTAAACCGTATTCCAGTGGTTGAAGCCTAAATACCACAGTCAGGGAGAATGAAAATGACAATTTTAAAAGACATGAACGAACTGAACTGGTACGAAGTCTGCAATCTGGATGAGATCACTCCGAATACCGGTGTGGCAGCCCTGATTGAAGATCAGCAGATTGCAATTTTTCGCGTGGGTCAGGAACAGCGGGTTTATGCACTCAGCAATCAGGATCCGTTTAGTCTGGCCAATGTCATGGCACGTGGCATTCTGGGTGATCTGCAAGGTGAGCGTGTAGTCGCATCCCCAATTTACAAGCAGCATTTCAGTCTGGTGACCGGCCGTTGTCTGGAAGAACAAAACCAGAAATTACTGGTATTTCCAACCCGAATTGAAAATGGCAAAGTTCTGGTGAGTCCGACTCCGCAAAAGACTTATATTTCCAGTAATGGTCAAAACACAGAGCGCTTAAAATTGGTATTGGTCGGGAATGGGCTGGCGGGTATGCGCTGTCTGGAAGACTTGCTGGATATGGCACCAGATCGTTATGACATTACCGTGATTGGGGAAGAGCCATGGGGAAATTACAACCGGATCATGTTGTCACCGGTATTGTCTGGTGAGAAAAGCTTTGCCGAAATTATGCTGCATTCAGCTGACTGGTATGCCGAAAAAGGCATTCGATTTATTGCTGGAGATGCTGCTATCGCTATCGACCGTTCACGTAAGCAGGTTCATACCGAAAAAGGTGAGATAGTTGCTTATGATCGTCTGATCCTCGCGACCGGTTCCAAACCTTTCGTACCGCCAATTCCGGGTGCTGAACTTGAAGGCGTGATTAGCTTCCGGGATATTCAGGATGTTAACCGCATGCTGGATTACTGCAAAACCAAGCAAAATGCCGTCGTGATTGGAGGTGGGTTGCTGGGTCTAGAAGCAGCTTATGGACTGAAGCAGCAGGGGATGAATGTAACTGTGCTGCATCTGATGGACCGTATTATGGATCGTCAACTGGATATGAAAGCCAGTCAAATGCTGAAAAAATCAATTGAAGATAAAGGCATCCGAATCATCACTGAAGCCAACACCGAAGAGCTGCTCGGTATTGATGGTCACGTGACTCAACTGCGACTAAAAGACGGGACAGTGCTGGATGCCGATTTGGTGGTCTTCGCCGTCGGGATTCGACCAAATAAAACCCTGGCTGAACAGGCTGGTCTGCGCTGCAATCGTGGGGTGCTGGTGAATGACACCATGCAAACCTATGACCCGAGTATTTATGCAGTGGGTGAATGCATTGAGCATCGTGGCCAGACCTTTGGACTGGTTGAGCCATTATGGGGACAGGCCTTTATCTGCGCGACGCATCTGGCTGAACATGGCCGACTGACCTTTAAGGCACCGACTGTTCCGACCCAGCTTAAGGTCAGTGGATGTGATGTCTTCTCGGCAGGCAATTTCGAACCGCAGGATGATTTTGAAGATATCGTGCTGAATGATGAAAAACGTCAGATCTATAAACGGATCATTATTCAGCAGGACAAAGTCATTGGTGCAGTGCTATTTGGCGATACCGAAGATGGAGCTTGGTATGCAGAACTGATTGCGGACCAGACACCAATTAGTAATATCCGCAGCAAACTGCTTTTTGGTCGGGATTTTGCATTAAAAAAGGCAGGGTAATCGGATCAATCTCCCAACCCCTCTTTAAACAAGAGGGGAACCTCTCTCCTTTATTAAAGGAGGGTTGGGGAGGATTAAAGCTTTTGAGACATAGAAAAAATTTAAATCAAACCTGTAAAAGCTAGATATCAGCGTTTTGGTGAAACAAGTGAATTTGGATGATTAAGGAGCGCAGCAGCAATGAATAGTATTCCGGTTATGGAACTACATAGCTCTACTGAATCCCAAATAAAAACCACTCAGACGACCTGTCCTTATTGTGGAGTAGGCTGTGGTGTCATCGCGCACGTAAGCCAAACCCCTATGGGTGAAAAGGTTCAGGTTGAAGGCGATGTTCAGCATCCTGCGAACTTGGGCAAGTTGTGTATTAAAGGCAGTCATCTCGCCGATACACTTAGTCTAAAAACCCGACTTCTGCATCCGATGACTGGTCGAAAAGAACAGCGGCAAATAAGCACTTGGGATCATGCCATTTCAAGTATTGCCAATAAATTTCAGCAATGTATTGATCAGTATGGGCGCGACAGCATCGCCTTTTATGTCTCCGGCCAGCTTTTAACTGAAGACTATTATGTGGTGAACAAGTTTGTAAAAGGCTATCTCGGTACTGCCAATATTGATACCAATTCAAGACTGTGCATGTCATCTGCTGTGGCAGCGCATAAACGGGCTTTTGGCGAAGATCTGGTACCGGCCAGCTATACAGATTTTGAGCAGACAGAAATGGTGGTTCTGGTCGGATCCAATACCGCCTGGTGCCATCCGGTGCTTTATCAGCGCATTATGAAAGCCAAAGAAGAGCGGGATTTATTCGTGGTAGTGATTGATCCACGCTTTACCGCAACCTGTGAAGCGGCAGACTTACACTTGCCGATTTTACCAGGTCAGGATGTCGCGCTGTTTAATGGCTTGTTGCAATATCTTCAGCAAAATGGTCATGCCGATCTGGATTTTGTTACACACCATACTCAAGGTCTGGAGCAGGCGCTTGCCAGTAGCTCGACAGAGTCATCACTTGAAAGCGTGGCTCAACGAACTGGGATTACTATTGAAAAATTAACCTTATTTTTTCAGAAATTTGCCCAGACCGAAAAAATCATGAGCCTGTTTTCCATGGGCGTAAACCAATCCTCTCAAGGCGTAGACAAGGCCAATAGCATTATTAACTGTCATTTATTGACAGGAAAAATAGGCAAACCCGGTTCGGCACCTTTTTCCATGACCGGTCAGCCGAATGCGATGGGCGGACGGGAAGTCGGTGGGCTGGCCAATATGCTGGCCAGTCATCTGGATTTGGATAATCCGCAGCATCAGCAACTGGTGCAGGATTTCTGGCAAAGCCCGGTCATCGCGCGGCAGCCCGGATTAAAAGCGGTAGATTTATTTCAAGCGGTGGAAAGCGGGAAAATCAAGGCCATCTGGATTATGGCCACCAATCCGATCGTGAGTTTGCCCGATGCAGATCAGGTTAAACGCGCTCTGGAGAAGTGTGAATTTGTGGTGGTTTCCGATATTTGTCTCGACACCGATACCACGCAATATGCCGATGTACTGTTACCGGCTCTAGGTTGGGGCGAAAAAGATGGCACAGTCACCAATTCGGAGCGCCGTATTTCACGGCAAAAGGCCTTTTTGCCGGCTCCGGGTGAAGCCGAAGCAGACTGGTGGGCCATTTCCCGGGTGGCTCAGGTCTTAGGTTTTCGCGGTTTTGACTTTAACAATAGCCATGACATTTTTCTGGAACATGCCCGTTTATCTGCCTATCAGAATGGTTCACTTTCGCAACGCGCAGATACGCCAAATTTCCGCTATTTCAACCTGCAAGGTTTAACTCATCTCAGTTTTGCAGAATATCATAATCTGGCACCGATCCAGTGGCCAGTCTGGGATAAGCAAGAAGTTCATCAGGTGAGTCAACTATTTAGCCAAGGCCAGTTTAGCTATGCAGATGGCAAAGCCAGATTGGTGCCAACAGTTGCAGCCGATCCGGTACATGCTATTTCTGCTGAATATCCTCTGATCCTGAATACTGGACGCATTCGCGATCAATGGCACACCATGAGCCGTACCGGATTATCTGCCAGTTTGTCCCAGCATCGTGCCGAGCCTTATTGTGAGCTGCATCCGCAAGATGCACTGAAGTATGGCCTGAAAGATGCC
The DNA here is from genome assembly GCA_002367455.1 of Acinetobacter sp. UBA3060. Taxonomy (GTDB): domain Bacteria; phylum Pseudomonadota; class Gammaproteobacteria; order Pseudomonadales; family Moraxellaceae; genus Acinetobacter. Next base: position 5,314 of record DFCG01000170.1, read on the forward strand.
GAGCTGGTCGAGGTGAAATCCGCTTGGGGAAGTTGTGTACTCCGTGTGCAATTTTCACAAAATATACGACGTGGCCAGATTTTTGCACCGATTCACTGGAACGACCAGTTTGCATCCGATGCGCGGATTGGCAAAGTGGTGAATCCGGTGGTTGACCCGATTTCCGGCGAGCCAGAATTTAAGCATACTCCGGTGATGATCCAGCCATTTTATACCCAGTGGCAGGGCGTGCTGTATGTACGGGAAGGCTTTGAGCAGAAAATCCAGACCATGATTAAAAATACGGTGTGGTGGAGCAAAACTCAAACCACTCAGGCCATCCGGTATGAACTGGCAGACCGGCGCAGGTTTTCTGACATCACCGGGCAGATCAAGAGTCTCTTAGACTTTAATGATGAAAGCTTTGAATGGCTGAATCTCGAAGATCAAACGGCGCACATCAGTCATATTGTGGTTCTTCAGGATGGCCAGTTAATTGCCAGTTTTTATATCGCACCGGCGGCATTATTGCCAGATCGTGACTGGGTGGCAGGCCTGTTTAGACGTGAACGTCTGAGTGCATTACATCGTAAAGCATTGCTGGCAGGTCAGGCCATGTCGATGGGAAATAGTGAAGGTCCATTGGTCTGTAGCTGTTTTAAAGTTGGCAAGAACCGAATTATCCAAACCATTAAAGATAAAAATATCACGCATGAAAAACAGGTGACTGCATGTCTAAAAGCCGGAGGAAATTGCGGTTCATGTTTGCCAGAAATTAGAGGCCTGATTAAAGCCTGCCAGACGGAGTACATAGAATGAAAAGAAAAGCAGTTAAAACGGTGTCTTATCCGGAAACCGATGTGGTGATCCTGGCCGGCGGTTTAGCGCGGCGCATGAATGGCATCAATAAATTGCTGCACAAATTTGATGATGAAATCCAGCTCATTAAAATCCATCATCAGTTGAAGTCCCGGGCAAGCAAAGTTTGGGTCAATAGCCATCGGGATCATTCCATTTATAAACGGATGATTCCTTCGATCGACTTTTATCAGGACGATGAACCCGGCTTTCAGGGACCTCTGATGGGCATGAAGAGTGCCTGGTCACATGTGGAATCTGATTATGTGCTGTTCGTGCCTTGTGATGTGACCTATATTCCCAAAAAGGTCATTTCACGTTTACATCAGGCCCTGCAACGACATCCTTTATCTGAAGTGGCGGTGGTTGAAATCAATGAAAAGGCATTGTTTCCATTCTGTCTGATGAAACGCAGCAGCTTACCCACTCTTATCCAACACCTTGAACAGGATCAGCACAGTTTAAAAATCTGTTTTGCTGACATGCACATGCAGCGGGCAAGTTTTAAAAATCGTGCCCTGTTTTTCCACAGCATTAATTCATTTGATGAGCTACAGCAGCATCAACAGCTTAACTTTCTCTAGCATTTAAAATGCTAAAAGCCGAATCACTTTATTCTGGCTCATCAAAATATTGCTTTTTTTATTTTACGAGCAAACTTTCGGACTAAAAAAGAACAAATATTATCCATTAGTATTATTTAAAAATAAATTTGTGCAAAGTTGGAACACTTATTGCTCATTCATTGTGAAGAAATAGGGCAGTAAATCAAGACTGTTAAATAACCGTGCAGATCTCATCATGGACCGCAGCAATGAACAGCATGA
>DFCG01000170.1:7085-10829 GCA_002367455.1 Acinetobacter sp. UBA3060
ATCAAAGGCATCAATGACAATCAGATTATTCCTTTGGTGAAATGGGCACAGCATCAGGCTGTAGAACTGCGTTTTATTGAGTTTATGCCCCTCGATGGCGATCAGAAATGGAATCCGTCTGATGTCATCAGTGAGCAAGATATCCTGGATCAACTGAAAACTGAATTTGATGTCCGGGTATCTCAAGGTCAAGGTGCTAATCCGGCACGCTGTTATCTGGTCAATGGGCAGCCTTTGGGGATTATTTCTACCATTACCCATTCATTTTGCGGTGATTGTGATCGTCTACGCCTCAATGCCCAAGGCGAATTTTATAACTGTTTATTTGCCAGACAAGGCCTGAACCTTAAGGCAGATATCGAACAACTGGCGCTGGATCATTTCGCCACACAGACATTCCAGCACAAGCTTCACGCTTATATCTGGCATAAAGAAGCCGGTTTCCATGCGATCCAGCAATCACCAATACAAAAGCCGATCCGAAAAATCAGCATGCACAGCATTGGAGGGTAAATATGTCACTCACTCAGCAAAAATTAATTCATATCAAAATAGAAGCCTTCGGTGCGATTGAACGACAAATTCCCGCAGATTTGAGTTTGCAATGCGAGTCTGAAATTCATGTTTCTGAAGTCCTGAACCAGTTGCTATCCCTCTATCCCGATATACAGCCCATGCTGGAACGTTGTGCCTGTGCAATCGGTGAAGACATTATTTCCAGACAGAATGTTTTAAATCGTGACAGTACGCTGGTGCTGTTATCGCCGGTAGCAGGAGGCTGAGATGCAACTCAAGTCACTAAAACAATTTGCCCGAATCCAGCAGACTGCTTTTAGTCTGGAGGATTTTGATGGTATCCAGCATTTTCCGGAATGTGGTGGAATCGGCATCTTTGTCGGAACAGTACGTAACCATCATCAGGGGAAAGCTGTGCGTGCCCTGAAATATACCGCCTATGCGCCTGTGGCTGAAAAAATGATTCGTGAAATTGAACAGCAGATTCAGACCAAATACCAGGTGTCTTATGTGCGGGTAGTGCACCGTATTGGTGAGCTGGAGGTTGGGGAAACAGCCATTATTGCTATGGCTTATGCGGCCCATCGTCGTGAGGCCTTCGCTGCCTGTGAGGAAGCTGTGGAACGGGTGAAGCATGAAGTTCCGGTCTGGAAAGAAGAGTTTTATCTGGATGGTAGCAGCCAGTATGTGGAAGGCTGTTGTATTCGAAAAGATCATGGACCTGAAACTAATCACTCTCATCATGCAGAAGAAGCGCATTGTCACCATCACCATGTAGCAGAACACGCTTGCCAATCACCATCTAATTAAATGCGTCCAATGAGGATGCATAAGATGAATCACTTTAAAACAGATTTTAAAAATTAGCCTGGGATGAATCATGAAAAATGTAGGGATGAAAGCAGAAAGTTACCGTACAGCAATTGCCACTGGAATCCTGCATGCACCGCCACATTGCATTGAGTTGCTGCGTAATGGCAATACTGAAAAAGGGGATGCCCTGAAAACAGCACGTATTGCCGGCATTCTGGGTGCCAAACGGACCGATGAGCTGATTCCACTCTGCCATCCATTGCCGATTTATCGTGCCGATGTGGAATATGAACTGTGTGATGCGCATGTCGAAATTATTGCTACCGTGGAAACCATTGGACCAACCGGTGTGGAAATGGAAGCTTTGACAGCGGTCAGTCTGGCGGGTCTGACCTTGTATGACATGCTGAAGCCGCATTGTGAACCGGAAGATTTGTCGCTGGATCAATGCAGGTTGCAGCAGAAAAAAGGCGGAAAATCACATTTTACCCGCGTACTTAAAGAGAGTCTGTCCGCTTCGGTTATTGTGCTGTCCGATACGGTTGTAGCAGGCAAAAAGCCGGACACTGCCGGACAAAACGTAATGGAAATTTTAAAAGAAGCCAATTTTGATTCTATTAGTTATCAGGTTATTCCCGATAGCCCAGAACAGCTCTTGACCCTGATTGAACAGCAGAAAAATCAGTATCCGCTGATTCTAACTGTGGGCGGTACTGGCTTAGGTCCTAAAGACCTGACCGTCGAAACCCTACAACCTTTGCTGCAACGGGAAATTCCCGGTTTAATGGAAGCTTCACGTAGTTTTGGGCAAAAACGTACCCCTTATGCAGCATTAAGTCGTGGCGTGGCTGGCTATATTGAGAACAGTCTGGTGATGACCCTACCGGGAAGTCGTCAGGGTGCGAAAGAATCTCTGATCGCGGTACTTCCGGCTTTGGTGCACTTGTTTGATGTGCAAAAAAATATCCCACATGCGGGGGGCTATCAATGAATCAGGCACTATCACATTCAGCCTGCGGTGCTGAACCGGGACTGATTTCTGTTGATCAGGCACTGCAGATGTTACTTGAGCAGACGCATATCTTGGTAGCTGAAAGCCTGCCGCTTGCTCGGGCTCTGAATCGCTATCTGGCAGAGGCGATTGATTCGGCCATACCATTGCCGCTGTTTTCACAAAGTGCTGTAGATGGCTATGCGCTTTGCAGTCCAGAAAATGTTAGTGCTCACAGCACTTTTGAACTCATTGGAGAGATTCGGGCAGGGCAAAGTACTGAAATTGAACTGCGGCCAGGTCAGGCGGTCCGGATTTTTACCGGTGCCAGGATTCCAGCAGGAACTACAACGGTCGCCCGTCAGGAAATTGTCAAATGCCATGCCAATCAAATCATTATTATAACAGACCTAAAGCCTCATACGGATATACGTGATGCAGGCGAGGAAATCGCACAAGGGCAGCGTCTGGCAGATGCAGGTCAAAAACTGCATGTAGGTGCAATTGCAGCTTTGAGCATGGCAGGCGTAAAGCAGGTTTCAGTCTATCGTTATCCTAAAATTGCTGTTGTGATTACTGGAGATGAAGTCGCTTCCAGCATTGAAGACCTGAATTCCGGAAAAATCTTTGACGCCAATGCTCCACTGATTCAGGCCTGGTTTCAATCACAGGGTCAAAACGTAGATATTCTGCATGTTTCAGATAATGAGTATGAGCTGCAAACGTTAATACATCGTCTTAAAAACCAATACGACTTCATATTGACCACAGGCGGGGTTTCGGTGGGTGATTATGATTTCATTCGTCCTGTTGCCCTGGAGCAGGGTTTTGAGCAGATTTTCTGGAAAGTGAAGCAGAAGCCCGGAAAACCGATGTTATTTGCCAAGTATCGTCGAGATGATCAAGGTTACTGTTATCTCTTGGGTTTGCCGGGAAATCCGGCTGCTGTGTATGTCGGGATGCAAATCTATACGGCAACTTTACTGAATGCCTTACAAGGGCAAAAGCAGTCACCTGCATGGCTTAGTGCGGTAATGACACATGATTTGAAAGCGGATGCACGTGAACGTTTTTTAAGAATGGCTGCAGAATTTGATCAGGGTACTTTAAAGCTCAAAAGCCTGGCGAAACAGCAGTCGCATATGTTGAGTAATCTGATGCAGGCCAATTGTCTGGTACGTATTCCGGCAGCAACAGAAATCCAAGCCGGGCATGTGGTACAAGGTTTACTGATTTGAAATGCCTGTCGCAATTCTCAATATTCGAATCACATAGAATGAGAAAGATGGATTTATTCAAAGTTCTACTCACTGGCGTGCTGTTGACTAGCCCCATGCTGTATGCCGAAACAGTTAAAATATATGCCGCAGCCAGCCTGACCAATGCGATTACTGATATTTCCAGACTATATGAGCAACAGCATC
>DFCG01000170.1:10847-12995 GCA_002367455.1 Acinetobacter sp. UBA3060
TTTGTAGAACGTGGCGAATGTCAGGTCGGCATTGTGTATAGAACTGATGCCTTGATGAGTAAAAAAGTTAAAATTTCAGGAGTATTTCCAGCCAGTACACATCGTCCGATTGTGTATCCAATCGCTTTAACCCGGCAGGGCCAGAAAAATCAGGCAGCAGTCCAATTTTCTGAATTTATCCAGACGAGTCCAAGGGCCAGGCAGATTTTCCAGAAATATGGTTTTAAGCTTAAGGTAGGCTAACTGCTCATGCTTACACCAGAAGAACTGAGTGCCTTAGCGCTTTCAGCCAAAGTAGCGGGCTTTGCCACAGCGGTGTGTCTGCCATTTGCTATCGCCGTAGCATGGTTACTGGCGCGTTATGAATTCAGGGCCAAATTTCTCGTAGAGGCGATATTGCAGATGCCCATGGTGCTACCGCCGGTGGTACTGGGCTATCTTCTGCTCCTGCTATTTGGTCATCAGGGTATGCTGGGGCAATATCTACATAAATGGGGAATTCAGCTGATATTTAACTGGAAAGGTGCGGTACTGGCAGCAATGATTGTGGCATTTCCTTTAATGGTTCAACCAATTCGCTTGTCTTTTCAAATGATCAACCGGCAGTTAGAACAGGTGGCAGGATCTTTGGGCGCCACACCATGGCGGGTATTCTGTAGCATTAGCCTGCCTCTGGCTTTGCCTGGAATTTTAATCGGCAGCATTTTATGTTTCAGCCGCAGTCTGGGAGAATTTGGTGCCACGATTACCTTTGTTGGCAATATTCCAGAAGAAACCCGTACCATTCCCATCGCCATTTATAGCCTGTTACAACAGCCTGATGGAGAAAGTATGGCTATGCGTTTGGTCATTTTATCTCTGATTCTGGCTTTTTCAGCCTTGATTGCAAATTACTGGATCATGCAGAAGTATCAACGTAAATTGGAGGCTTAAGATGNNTCAGGAAGTGGGAAAAGCACCTTTTTAAAAAATATTGCAGGGCTATTAAAACCATCACAAGGCTTTATTCATTTTCAGCAAAAAATACTATTTGATCATCAGCAGAAACTGAATATTCCTGTTCATCAAAGAAAAATTGCCCTGATTTTTCAGCAAGCCTTACTGTTTCCGCATCTGAATGTCATGCAGAATTTNNTTTCTGAAAATTGTGATTCATCAAACAGATTTACCCATGATTTATGTGACTCATCATGTAGATGAAGTGGCGTATTTACAGGCACAACTGCTGCATTTTGAAAAGGGAAAAATTATTTGATCCAGCCCTGCACCGATTTAAACCAGCAATGACTCCGGGCAGGTCATCCTATCGCTGTTTTGCTCATAATTTCTCAGAAGATATCTATCTTTCTCTCTATTTTTAAAAAAGAAACATCTAAGTTAAAATTCTGAATATAAATTAGTTTATATAAAACAATATCTTATTCTATTTTAAAAATAATCTGGCATGACCTGTGCATATACCTGATTAAAGTCAAAGAAGACTCTACATTTGTATGACGGCCAATGACGTCCGTTCTGATCGTTACTGACATGCCTGGTGCATCACAGTGACTTAAATACGTTCAGTTCTGGTAAGGAAATGGCTATGTCTTCAAATACAAGTCTCAATAAAGCAACAAAAATAAGTCTATTTAACTTCAGTAGTTCAGCGATGCGGGCCTTCCATATGAGTTGGCTCGCTTTTTTTGTCTGTTTTTTTGCATGGTTTGCCTGTGCACCCTTAATGCCTGTGATTGCCGGTGAATTCAGCCTGACCAAAGAGCAGATCGCCAATATCAATATTGCCGCAGTCGCGATTACCATTCTGGTGCGTCTGATCGTGGGGCCGTTGTGTGATAAATACGGTCCGCGTAAAACCTATACCGCCTTACTGATTATTGGCAGTATTCCGGTGTTTGGTGTGGCGTCGGCCAACAGTTATGAATCTTTCTTGTTTTTCCGTTTATTGATTGGCGCAATTGGTGCCAGTTTTGTCATCACCCAATATCATACCAGTATCATGTTTGCGCCGAATGTGGTGGGAACGGCAAATGCGACTACAGCAGGCTGGGGGAATGCCGGTGGCGGTGCGACTCAAGCCCTGATGCCTTTAATGCTGGCTGCTTTGGTGATGTTCGGTGTAGAACAGGCAATGGGATGGAGAATTGC
>DFCG01000170.1:13032-13527 GCA_002367455.1 Acinetobacter sp. UBA3060
GCGATTCAAAAAGGTCTGGATGGTCGAACCAAAGTCCTGTTTGCCTTGATCATGCTGGAAGGTCTGTTTCTTATTCTATTTTCGCAAATGAACAGCGCGACCTTGGCGATCATGGCGATGACTATATTTGCCTTGTTTACTCATATGGCATGTGGTGCAACCTATGCACTGGTACCCTTTATCGACCGTGATGCCTTGGGTGGTGTGGCCGGTATTATTGGAGCAGGTGGCAATGTCGGCGCGGTAGCTGCAGGTTTCCTGTTAAAAGGCATGCTGGATATTCAAACCACTTTGATGGTACTGGGTAGCTTGGTGGTGATTGCTGCAAGTTGTGTGTTGATGATCCGCTTCTCTGTCGAACATAAAGAAAAAGAACAGCTGTTATATGAACAGGCAGTAAATGAACGTCATCTGGCGGAAGCACAGCAATAACACTACATTCCTGATTTAAAATGAATGAACAAAAAGGATAGCAATATCCTTTTTGTTGTTTTT
>DFCG01000170.1:13558-14036 GCA_002367455.1 Acinetobacter sp. UBA3060
TTCACCCGATCTCCGTTTGGATTATTCTCACGTTTAATATCCATATTGAAATCAATTGCACTCATAATTCCATCACCAAATTCTTCATGGATCAGTTCTTTAATAGTCATACCATAGACGCTGACAACCTCATACCAGCGATAAATCAGCGGATCTGTCGGCACGCTAGTTGGCAGAGAACCTTTATAGGGTACGATTTGCAACCAGGCGATGGCTTCATCAGTCAATCCAAATATTTCACCAATTTTTTCTGCCTGTTCTTTATTAAAAGCCATCTGACCCAAACATGCGGCTGTCACCCATTCTTTAGAAAGGCCTATTGTTTCAGCGACATCTGCCCATTTGATAGACTTTAAAACTTTCGCTGAAATAATCATGTCTGTCACTTGTTGACGATGGCTAATCATAATCTTCTCCAATAGCTATATTTAAAAAATGACCGCTATAGATAATGCAGAGATTGTGCCAATATAATTAT
>DFCG01000170.1:14126-16397 GCA_002367455.1 Acinetobacter sp. UBA3060
CTGGTTTTTTTAGGTAACTTTGCCGGATGTTTAACCGTGGCAGTGTTGATGGCCGCAGTCTATACCATGGGTTTCGCAGCTGAACCGAATGCGGTCGGGGTGAAAATTGCCCATATTGGTGAGGACCGGACTTTGGGCTATGCCGAATATGGTTTTGCTGGCTGGATGACGATTTTTATCCGCGGCATGCTGTGTAACTGGATGGTGTCACTCGGGGTAATTGGCGCCATGATGTCAACCACAGTCAGCGGAAAATTTATCGCGATGTGGATGCCAATCATGCTATTTTTCGCCATGGGCTTTGAACATTCAGTGGTGAATATGTTCCTGTTCCCATTTGCCATGATGATGGGTGGTGATTTCTCGATTACAGACTATTTCTTGTGGAATGAATTACCGGTGGCACTGGGTAATTTAGTGGGTGGTCTGGCACTGACAGGTCTGGCGCTCTATACCACGCATGTACGTACTGGCGATAAAAAAGAATTCTAATCTGAGCGTGATGATTTATGTCTTGAGATTAAAGGGATCGATTCGATCCCTTTTTGAGTATTTAAAATGAATAAAAAATTAAAGATCAGCATTGGGCAATATTCTTCCGCTGGAATCAAAGCCCAGAATCAGGATTTTCATGGGGTCTATATTCCTGAAGGCCACGCGCTTTGCAGTAAGGGAATTGCCTGTGCAATTGCAGACGGTATCAGTAGCAGCAATGTCAGTCATATTGCAGCAGAAACTGCAGTCAGCAGTTTTTTATCGGATTATTACTCGACTTCGGATGCATGGAGCACCCAAACTTCAGCGGCACGGGTCATTCGTGCGACCAATTCCTGGCTCTATGCACAAACCCAGCAAAGCCGCGGGCGTTTTGATAAAGACCAGGGTTATGTCTGCACCTTTAGTGCACTGATTTTGAAACAAAATAGGGCACATATCTTTCATGCTGGCGACAGCCGGATTTATCGCATTCAGGCACAAGTCATTGAACAGTTGACGGCTGATCACCGTGTTTGCCTGTCATCAACAGAACATTATTTAAGTCGTGCACTGGGTGCCGACCATCGTATCGATGTCGATTATCAGCAGCTTGAATTATGTGAAGATGATTTCTTTATCTTGATGACAGATGGTGTCTATGAGTTTATTGATATGCAGCTCATATCAGATCTGCTTCAACAGCAACAACATCTGGATATCATTGCCAAGTCGATAATCGAACTGGCCTTAAAGCGGGGTAGTGATGACAATCTCACCATTCAAATCATCAAAGTGGAACAGTTGCCTGATGAGGAATCCTTTCATATCAAGAGCCATGTTTTATTTCCACACCAGTTGAGTCATGGTGATCTGTTTGAAGGTTATCGAATTGATAAAATTCTGCACCAAAATCATCGCAGCAGCCTCTATTTGGCGCATGATGAAGCGACACAAAATCAGCTGGTCATTAAAACCTTGTCTGTCGATGTGCAGGATGATCTGAAAGCCGTAGAACAATTTCAGTTAGAAGAGTGGGTATCGAAACGCTTAAAACATGAAAATCTGCTGCAATGCTATCCGCATAAAGGCAGCAAGAAGTTTTTATTTCAAAGTTATGAATACTTGCAAGGGGAAAGCTTAAGCCGATGGCTGCATCGTCAAAAAACAGCTTTAAGTTTACAGCAGTTGCTCCCGATCATTGAGCAAGTGGCCAAAGCATTGAATGCCATGCACCGTCTTGAAATGCTGCACCAGGATGTACGACCAGAAAATGTCATGCTGCTCGAACCAGCCGATACCTTGAAAGTGAAACTGATTGATTATGGGTCGACGGCGGTCAGAGGTCTAGTTGAACTGAATCCCAAACACGCAGATGTTCCTTTTGGAACCTTGGCCTTTATGGCACCTGAATATTTTATTGGATGCTCGCCCTCAGTAAAATCAGATCAGTTCTCGCTGGCGGTGATGAGTTATTATTTATTAACCCGGCAATTACCTTATGGGACAGACCTGGCGCGCTGCAAGACCGAAAAGGCCTTAAAGCANNAAACACCCAGATCTCAAATTTAAAAAATCTGTTTCACGTCCTATGCTTGAAAAGCATCCAGTCACGTTCTGGAAATCCTGCACAGCAGTTCTGCTGTTGTTATTGCTTTGGGTGGTTGCATTGCACTTTAGCCAATAAAAATAATCCAAATAAGCTGTTGAACGATTTTTTTGATTTAAATAAAAAATCAATAGTGATTTAAGCTGAGATGTAGTCAAAATATCTATTTATTCTTATTGCAGATTTTT
>DFCG01000170.1:16549-17096 GCA_002367455.1 Acinetobacter sp. UBA3060
TAGATCAGATGTATAAGATGTGGTGATGCGAAAACTAGTCCCTAACTTTTTAATACTGAAAAAAAACTCCCCATCCATTTTTAAGAACGGGGAGTTTTTGTATTTTTGAATCCTTGAAAAATTTATTGATTCTGTTCTTCGTCCTGTCTTTCCTGACGCAGTTGATCACGTTGTCGCTGTGGATCATGAAGACCTAATTGACCTCGCTGGATCTCGCGATCCTGTTTTTCTTGCGGATCAAGTTGCTCTTCAGTGAGTTCATCATCATTTCGGTCGGTTGGATTGGACATAGTCTTTCATCCTCTAAAATATTTTCTACTTTTTATTGTATGAATTGAGCAAAATTATTCTGTGACTTTTATACCGAAGTAAGTTTTCTATCTTGTTGCTGCTGTAAATTTAAGCGCTATTTTATAGACAAATTTAATAAAATTAATTTAATCAATAAAATTAAATTAATAAAAATTAATGGAATAGCAATTCAAACCTACAAACCCAATAGGTGAATATATCTCATTATTATGATTTAAAAATGAGAAAAACTAAA
>DFCG01000061.1:0-18936 GCA_002367455.1 Acinetobacter sp. UBA3060
CATGGTCTGGTATTTAATGTCATCAGCCATAAAATCGAAAGTTATGCAGAAGGCGCAATTGCCCTGAACCATAAATTCCTGATTCCGATTTATGCCAAAGGTAATGATTTATTGAGTATTAATCTGAATGATGAACGTTATTTGGTGGTGATGAATGACCGGCATATCATGAAACTGATCAAGGAACAGGATGAGCTTAGTCTGGGCATGCACCCGATTTTAATGAAGCGTTATAGCGATTTTTATATGTTTAGCTATAAGCAGCTGAATCTGAGTACCAATGAGTATGGTGCTGCTGCTTTTATTAACGATAGTGACAAAAATACGCAGTTTGTGACGCACAGCGAGATAAATTAACTAAAATTTTTATAAAAAACAATTACTTGACTTGTGATGAGCTTGGCATAATATAGAGATAAGCGGTATAAATAATAAACCAATTATATCGTTCCCGATGGTTGAAACGAAGAAGGGGATCTCTATGATGCAAGCGACTCGGATGATGCAAGTATGTTTTATCTTCGGTTTGGTTCTACCTAATCTGGCGCATGCAGAAACTGTGCATCCTGCAGTGATCATGGTCAGTGCGTCCATCATCTTTATGATTATTCTGTCTGTGTATGTGGTGTATCGAATTCGCAAGTCACTACGTAATCATATGGATAAACCGCTGGATTAATTGCATCAGGCTGGAAACAGGTTGAAAAGCCTCAATGACTTGTTTTAAATGACAGACATAAATTGTCAAACAGGATTGAGGGAACAGCCATGAAAGCCGTTTATTTAGACTATGCTTCTTTAGACCAGCAGGATTTGGACTTTCAGGCACTGCATGCAGTATTTGATTCACTGGTTTTGTATCCGGCGACCTCGGCTGCCGAGATTGCATCCCGTGTAGCTGGTTTCGATGTCATCATTACGAATAAGGTGATGATCGATGCAGCTACGATTCAGCAATGCCCTCAACTCAAACTCATTTTAATCTCTGCAACCGGCACCAATAATGTCGACCTTGAGGCGGCCAAAGCGCAAGGGATCGTCGTGTGTAACTGTCAGGCTTATGGCACTTCGGCAGTCGCGCAGCATACCATCATGTTGATGCTCAATCTGGCGACTTCATTCCTGTCTTATCAACGTGCATTAGAACAAGGCGAATGGCAAAAAGCCAGTCAGTTCTGTTTGCTGGATGCGCCAATTGTCGAGCTGGCCGGAAAAACATTGGGCATTGTGGGTTATGGCGAACTGGGCCATGCGGTTGCGAAACTGGCCGAGGCCTTTGGCATGAAAGTGCTTATTGCCGCGCTGCCAAATCGTCCGGCGGATGCATCCCGTATCCCATTTACCGAGCTGCTTCCTCAAGTCGATTTTTTAACTTTGCATTGTCCACTCACTGAAGATACCCACCATTTAATCAGTCATACTGAGCTGGATGCAATGAAAAGCAGCGCATTTTTAATTAACTGTGCGCGTGGCGGAATTGTCGATGAAGCGGCATTGGCTGAGGCTCTGCGTGCAGGCAAGATTGCCGGTGCAGCGACAGATGTTCTAACGGTAGAACCACCGAAACAGGGCAATGTGCTGCTCGACTCTACGATTCCCAACCTGATTGTGACACCGCATAATGCCTGGGGTAGTGTCGATGCACGGCAGCGCATTGTGAACCAGATGATAGAAAATGTTCAGGCTTTTAAAAATGGCCAGCCAATTCGACAGGTGAATTGATTTTGATCATTCTGTCGAAGTGAATCTTTTCTGCTAGAAAATATAAAAAAAGCCCATCACGGGCTTTTTTTATAAATCGGTTACCGCATAACTGGTAGCTGATCCTGACTGGGGTTGAGTCTGTGGTGTATTTGGGTTTTGCGTCGCACTCGACTGGCTTAAAGGCTGCTGCACGATAGGTGCCTGTTGTGAATTTCCACGCCAGACTTCTTTGGTCTGCTGGATTTTCTGACCGGTTTGTTGGGCTGCCTGAGTTGCACCCTGATCTACTTTTTGCAGTGTATCAGAGGTTGCAGATTTGGTATTGCTCCAGGCCCGGTCTACCCCCGGCTTGATTTTGGCAATGCCTTTTTCCGTTGCTTCACCGACTTTCTCAGCAGTATTAATCACGCCTTCCTGTGCTTTATAAGCAAAGACATGCAGCAGGTTCGGATTTTCACCATAAGGCTTAACCGGTTTAGCAGACTGAGTCGTGGTTTGTGCGAATGCTGGAACAGAAAGCATTAAAGCTGTCATTAAAATAATTGGGGTTTTGATATTCATTATGGATCGACCTCGAATTCGTCTAAGTGCGGTCTGAGTTTGTTTTTCAGTGTAACGGATAATGGGCCAAAAACAATGAATATCCTGTGAAGAGTGCAGAGCTTTCAGGTGGATCTGTGCCGAAATATTGTAATTTTTAAAGAAAGGGCAGTAGAAATTAGCCCAAGTGTCGAATTGATTTTTAGCAAAATAAAAGCCCTGTTCTTAGACTAGAAACAAGGCGATTTTTTTAGTCACATTGTGTCAGGGCATCTTTGGCGAAATGTTCGCGTAAGCTGACAAAGTTCTTTTGTACGCCTGCATCGTGCAGGTCAAATTTTTGTGCAGTGCTAGTACCGTCGCGCTGGAAAGTCGCTGAGCCGGCATCGATTAGAGNNTTTAAATTTCATATGATTCTTTCTTGTTGAGTGTTGTTAGGTTGAGTATAGGGAATTGTATGAAATTTCGCTACTTGGATATTAAATCAAACATACAGAACAGCCGAACCGATCTCTACTCCTAAAATAAGAACCTTTATAACCTAAAAGAGTAAGCATATATTGTCGCAGTAAATCACTTACATTGTGTAAGTCTTCAATTGCTGTTTGTGAATAAGTAGGATCTGAGAATGCTAATAAAATACCTTCGTGAATGATTTTATTTCGCTTTTTTAAAATAGTACTTATCTCAGCTCGTCGAATTCTAATAAATTCAAACATCCTTCTCGTCATTTCACTAGAACCACATTTTCCATACTTTTTGTGTATCCATAAACCAGTGTTTTCATCAAAACAATACTCAGTTTTGTCAGGGCATAAATGATTAAGATTTGGATAAGTTGGATGAGAAAAAGATCCACCTTTTTCTTTGTATCCCTGATCTTTGGCAAAAGTATATTTTAGATTTTCAATTAATACGTAATGCAAAATGAGTTTCGATTCTAGTGCTAAATGATACTTATTGACTTCACATAAATATCCAAAAACAGTGGTTAAAAGACGAGTAGCTTTAATTTTTATAAATCTTTCATAGACTTGTTCAATAAAGAATTTTATGCATTTTCCTCTATTTTCAATAATGTATTTCGGGGGATTAATTAGGATAGCTGAGCAATTTAAGGATTCTATTTTTTGGTTGCTTATTTTGTAGTTACAGCGATAAATTGGACATTGTTGGGCAAAAGATAATAGCCAACATATATTATCTATTGTTTCTAAAACTTTTTCGATTTCTTCTTTAGGAATACTGTTAATACTGACAGTAGTAGTGATTAATGTTTGATTGCAAAAATTAATAGGTTTTAGATTAATATCATGTTGTTTGAATTTAAAACTATAACCATTGCAGGTTATGATCGTCGTATCTTTATATCCATGACCTGAATCATTAACTGAAAACTCCTCACCAGTCATAAACAGATTTATAAGATCAGCTTCTAAATTTATCATTATCCATTTTTTATGAAAAACCCCACTAATTTATAGCGGGGTTTTGTTTAAACTTCAAGCAATTAAAGCTTAGTGCTGTAACACCGAAATATCAGCCACTTTTGTAAACAAGTCACGAAGCTGAGCAAGCATACGTAAACGGTTTGCTTTCAGGTCAGCATCATCAGCCATCACCATTACGCCGTCAAAGAATGCATCCACTGGCGCACGAAGAGCAGCAAGTGCAGACAAGGCAGCAGTGTAGTCTTTAGCAGCAAATAACGGCTCAACCACAGGCGTGATTTTCGCAAGTTCAGCGAACAATGCTTTCTCAGCATCTTCAACCAGATTCGCTTCAACCACAGCACCTTCAGGTGTTGCTTCTTTTGCAAGAATATTCGCAACACGTTTGTTCGCAGCAGCAAGCGCAGCCGCTTCAGGTAATGCACGGAAGTGATTGACCGCATTTACACGTTTGTCAAAATCAAGTGGAGATTTTGGCGACAACGCTTGAACCGCTTGAATTACATCAACCGCAACGCCTTGGTCTTCGTATTTCGCACGGTAACGACCTTCAAGGAATGCAACAGCATCAGCTAAAGTCTTGTCATGATCTTTCAATACATCGCCGTATGCAGCAAGTGCAAGTTTGATCAGATCTTCAATCGACACATCAAGCTCGTTTTCAGTCACAAGACGCAGGATACCAATCGCAGAACGACGAAGTGCAAACGGGTCTTTCGAACCTGTCGGTGCTTGACCAATACCGAAAATACCTGTGAGCGTGTCTAAACGATCCGCAAGGGCAATCGTAGTACCTGTCTTAGTTTTCGGTAAAACGTCGCCAGCGAACTTCGGTAAGTATTGCTCGCCTAAAGACTCAGCCACTTCAGCATTTTCACCTTCAAGACGTGCATAGTAAGTACCCGCAATACCTTGAAGTTCAGGGAATTCACCTACAAGCTCAGAGGTTAAGTCACACTTCGCAAGAAGGGCAGCTTTTTCAGCATCAGCAGCGTTAGCACCTGTAATAGGCGCAAGTGCTACAGCCAATTTCGCAATACGTTCAGACTTGTTCCAAAGCGTACCCAATTCTGCTTGGAACACCATGTTTGCCAATTTTTCTTTACGAGATGCAAGCGGTTGCTTTTGATCTTGTAAGAAGAAGAATTCAGCATCTGACAAACGTGGACGAACCACTTTCTCGTTACCTTCAATAATTTGTGTCGGGTCTTTCGACTCGATGTTTGACACAGTAATGAAGTAAGGTTGCAGTTTGTTGTCTGCATTTACCAAACAGAAGTACTTTTGGTTGTCCTGCATCGTGGTGATCAATGCTTCTTGAGGAACTGCAAGGAAGCGTTCTTCGAAGCTTGCACGAAGCGCGACAGGCCATTCAACCAATGCAGTCACTTCGTCACGAAGATCGCTTGGTACAATCGCAATTGCATTGACTTCATCAGCAAGCGCTTTGACTTGACCATCAATGATGGCTTGACGTTCTTCAAATGACGCCACAACGTGAGCTGCTTTTAACTTCGCTAAGTATTCGTCAGCGTGCGTTAAAGTAATTGCTTCTGGCGCGTGGAAACGATGACCGTAAGTGACGTTACCGGCTTTGTGATCTTGAATTGTTGCATCAACCACATCGTTGTCTTTTAACAACACAACCCATTTTACAGGACGCACGAATTCAGTACGGCTAGCAGCAGAACGCATACGTTTTGCGATTGGAAGATTGTCCAAAGCATTTTGTAAAATTTGTGGCAATAAAACGTCAAGGCTTTGACCTTTCACGTCTTTCAAATAGCATACTTTTTCAACTTTACCGGCTTGGAAAGTTGATACTTGATCTACTGTGATGCCTTGACCACGCATAAAGCCATCAAGTGCTTTCGTCGGGTTACCTTCAGCATCAAAGGCTGCTTGTTTAGCAGGGCCGTCAAAACGTTTTTGTGTATCAGCTTGCGCAGCATCAACATTGACGATTTTAAGTGCAAGACGACGCGGTGCTGCATAAGCTTCGATCGAATCAAACGCTAAGCCAGCATCTTTTAAGCCTTTAACGGTTTCTGCATGTAGTGCATCACGTAATTTTTTCAGGCTTTTTGGTGGAAGTTCTTCACAACCCAATTCGAACAAAACGGTATGTTTAGACATTATTTGCTCTCCTTGTTTGCTTCTTTCGCTTCTGCTTCAACTTGCGCTTTTAATTGTGCCAACACTTCATCACGTAATGCAGGTTCAGCCATTGGGAAACCAAGTTCCGCACGTGCTGCTACATAGCTGGTCGCAATAGAACGTGCCAAGGTACGTACACGTAAAATGTAACGCTGACGTTCAGTCACAGAAATCGCGCCACGCGCATCCAATAAGTTGAAGCTGTGTGATGCTTTCACGACTTGCTCATATGCAGGCAGTGGAAGTTTCGCTTCAATTAAGCGCGTTGCCTCAGCTTCGTAGAAATCGAACAATTCAAACATTTTTTCAACGTTGGCATATTCGAAGTTATAGGTCGATTGTTCCACTTCATTTTGATGGAACACATCACCATACGTTACCGTACCGAACTGACCTTTGGTCCAAACCAAATCATAAACAGAGTCTACACCTTGCAAGTACATTGCAAGACGTTCAAGACCGTAAGTGATTTCGCCAGTCACAGGGTAGCACTCAACACCACCGACTTGCTGGAAGTACGTGAACTGCGTTACTTCCATACCGTTTAACCAAACTTCCCAACCTAAGCCCCAAGCACCCAGTGTTGGAGATTCCCAGTTGTCTTCTACGAAACGAATATCGTGAACTAAAGGATCAATACCGATCGCTTTTAATGAATCGAGATAAAGCTGCTGGATATTGTCCGGGTTTGGCTTAAGCACCACCTGGAATTGATAATAATGTTGCAAACGGTTCGGGTTTTCACCATAACGACCATCTTTCGGACGACGTGACGGTTGAACATAAGCGGCATTCCAGGTTTCAGGACCCAGCGCACGAAGGAAAGTCGCAGTGTGGAATGTCCCTGCACCCATTTCCATATCATAAGGTTGCAAAATGACGCAGCCTTGCTCCGCCCAGTAAGTTTGTAAGGCAAGAATTAAGCCTTGGAAGGTATCAATATGCGATATGGCGCGACTCATGGTCATCCACTTAAAATTAGAGAAAAATTGTGCTCAATTATAAGGACTTTGCAGGGGAGTGGCAAAGGGTTAATGTACGGATACTTTTTTGAAAAAAATAAAACAGGCTTAAAGGATACGCGGCATTTAGAAGCTTACTGCGATTTTAGCTGTACTGGCCGATACAGGCTGATCTGAAAATCAGGAATAAATCAGATGTATGGCATGCTGTTAAGCGGAGAGTCATAAAGTTCAACGGATCTCATACGATTGCGACTCTAAAATTAGTTTAATATTCACGCAATATAATAATGCTTAAAAATAAGGAACTTCATGACCACTTACCAAATTCAATGCCATTTAAAATACAAGGTCGTGCAACCGACAGAATTTATTTTTATGCTTCAGGCGGCACATCATTCCGATCAGAAGATTCTCGGAGAACAACTCAGCTTTAATCTGCCCGTAGCATGGCATGAATTCCAGGATACTCAGCATCAAAACCGTCATGTTCGGCTACAGGTCGAACCC
Source organism: Acinetobacter sp. UBA3060 (assembly GCA_002367455.1). GTDB lineage: Bacteria > Pseudomonadota > Gammaproteobacteria > Pseudomonadales > Moraxellaceae > Acinetobacter. The sequence goes on from DFCG01000061.1 coordinate 7,325, forward strand.
TGTGAGGCTTTTGAGCTGAATTATACGGCGACAGTGGTTCGTCAACCGAGCCTCTCTCTGGAGCTACAGCAAGGTCTGAAAGAAGTAGCCATTCCTAAGCTGCCCGATGAAGTATTACCTTATTTGCTGGCCAGCCGTTATTGTAATTCAGATTTATTGCTGGAAATGGCGAAACGCTCATTTGGCTGGATGACACCGGGCTATACGCGTGTCAAGGCGATTGAACAGTGGATTTATAACAATATTTTTTATGTGTCTGGCAGTTCCGACCAGTTTACCACTGCCACAGATGTACTAGTGCATCGTGCAGGCGTATGCCGTGACTTTGCCCATTTAGGCATTGCGCTGTGCCGTGCCTTGGGAATTCCGGCACGCATGGTGGTCGGTTATGTGGAAATTGAAAAGTTTCTACCCGATTTTCATGCCATTTTTGAAGCGTATTTGGACGGTGGCTGGGTGCAGTTTGATCCGACCCGTTTGGCTCCGGTCGAAAATCTTATTCGGATCGGTACTGGAGTCGATGCCGGAGATGTGGCATTTTCAACCTATTATGGTGAGGTCGAACTGTTAAAAATCCAGCCTCTGATTCAACCTGAAATGAGCCAGTAGGTTGTTTTAAAAATTTTTTGAACAACGATTTAAGCAGCATGGTAAAAAGGATTTTTCTATGCAAATGACTATCGGTGATGACGTGATCATTCTATAAAAAGCAGGATGAATGTTTTAACCTGAGTGAAATATTGTTTTAAAAAGCATGTATTCGCGAATGGTGAAAAGATGTAAAACACAGATGCCTTTCATCGGGCTTGGTTCTATAATGCCCAAAATCTATAAACAATAAGATCAGGCGCACTGTGTTTCACTCCCATCTCGACTGGCTCAATACCTTAAAACCGAATTTCAAAGTCCTTCCACTCAAAGACCGTTTGCTCTGCGGAGCTGGAGCACTATTGGGTTTGGTAGTTTCGTCCTTGTTGAGCTTATGGATTTTGGGGGATTTTGAAGCCTGGTATATTGCCCCGATGGGCGCCTCTTCGGTATTGCTATTTGCAGTGCCTGCCAGTCCTCTGGCACAGCCCTGGAATATTCTGGTCGGGAATACGATTGCTGCGGTGATTGGCGTGAGTTGCGCTATATTCATAGTTAATCCGACCGAAGCCTTTAGTGTAGCTGTGGCCTTGGCGATCGTTCTGATGATGACCACAGATTCCCTGCATCCACCGAGTGGCGCCGTGGCCATTACCGCAGTGCTGGGCGGCCAGCCGGTGCATGAACTCGGTTATGCCTTTGTATTTTATCCGGTACTACTCAATTCAATTTTACTGATGGTAATTGCCATTGTCTTTAACCGGATGATTGGCAAGGATTATCCGCAGCAAGCTCAACTAAATACTCGTTCCAAGGATCCGACGCCGACCCAGAAAGTCACGATTCAACCACAGGATATTCAGGAAGTGCTGGATCAGCGCACCGAGCTGCTGGATATCAGTGAATATGACCTGCAAAAAATTATTCTGGAGGCACAAAACCGCGCCAATGCGCGTGCGGTGCATGAATTTAGCTGCCAGGATATTATGACGAAGGATGTAGCAACCCTGCATGAAAATGATGATATCCAGCACGCATTGGACAAGTTCAAGCAAATGAACCTGATGAGCCTGCCCGTCGTTAATGCCGATGAACAACTGGTCGGTACACTGGCAATGTATCAGGTGGTGGAATGGTTCAAGCGCGCGGCTGATGTCCGTAGCAGCTGGGAGCATCAGGTCAAACATATCATGACCCGTAAGGTAATTACGGTGCAGCCTTTACAACCCATTCAGGATCTGGTGCCGTATTTTGTCGAGCGTTCGTTCAACTATATTCCGGTGGTGAGCGAGCAGCAATTGGTGGGAATTATCAGTCGGGCAGATATGATTGCTGCACTCAATCAGGAGCTGAATCATTTTAAAATGAAAGTTTAAAACCGAATTAAAACGGAATTTAACAGAGCATGTGTGATCAACTCTGGTCAGCTTGCCGGCTGAGAAAACTGTAAAATAGTGCCATCGGCAGGGAAAAACACAGCAGAAACAAAAAATGGGAACTAAAATTTTCACTTGAAGGATGCGAGATATAGGCCAGAATCAGGGTTCCCAGTACGCAGCTCATTAAAATCGTGATGATATTAAACAGTTGATAATGACGTAGCAGCAGGTGAGTCACCAATAGGAAAGGGAAGATCATCATCCAGTAAGTCAGGCAGACAAAAAAGCTAATAAAAAGCGCTGAAAACAGGCTCTTGAAAATGGAGAAAATCCCAGAGCTGGCTTCATGAAATAGCGCATAAGGGAATAAAATTACAGCAATGATCAAAGGTGAAAGTGCGAGGTTAAGCGTCATTTTCCAGGGAGAATTCTGGATCGGTTGAGAGATTAAGTGAAATATCCTGTCCAATATCTATTTGCCACTTTTTGATGTTTTTAATATAGGGACTTTATCATTGTTAAATGCATATCATTTTTCGATGAGAGAAAGATTCAACATATAGGCGATTAATACGACAAAGCACACCGGAGTGTGCTTTGTGGATGGTGTGATGCTTAAAACTTTAATGATTAAATAAAGAACCAGTAAATAAACAGTGAAATAATAAAGATACACATGATATTCAGTACAAAACCGACTTTCATCATTTCGCTTTGCTGGATATGACCGGTTCCAAAAACAATCGCATTTGGCGGGGTAGCAACCGGCAGCATAAAGGCACATGAGGCACCAATACCAATGACAATCACCAGAATTTCTTTGGGCATGCCCATCTGATCCGCAATCGCGGCAAATACTGGTACCAGCAAGGCAGCTGAAGCGGTATTACTGGTAAATTCAGTCAGGAAGATAATAAAAGTAGCGACTACGAAAATAATCATCAGCGGGGAGGCATCACCAAAGGCATTGGCCAGAGTTTGACCCAGTACCAGCGAACTGCCTGAATCCTTTAGAATGGCACTCAAGGTCAGACCACCACCAAATAGATATAACACCCCCCAATCAGTATTTTCTGCAATCTGTTTCCAGCTTGCGGTACCCAGAATCACAACCATACAGGCAGCCGAAATTGCAATCCAGGTATCCGGCTGGGAAATACCAAAAATTTCAGTGAATTTTTTACTGGAAATCCAGGCAATTGCAGTACAAAGAAAGAGGATCATGGTGGCTATACGGGTTCTGGTCCAAGGAATATCTTCGGTCGCAAATTGTATTTTATGATTCAGTTTTGGACGTAGTACCAGATATAAACTGACCAGCATGGCAGGAAGAATAATGAACATCATCGGCAAGCCGATTTTCATCCAGTCGGCAAAATCATAGCCGAGGGCCTTGGCGGCAATGGCATTCGGAGGGGAACCGACCATGGTGCCCAGTCCGCCAATACTGGCCGAATAGGCAATGCCGAGCAGGATAAAGACAAAAGTTTTACGATCCTTGCTGACATCCAGATGTGAAAGCAAACCCAGAGCCAAAGGCAGCATCATGGCAGCAGTCGCCGTATTGGAAATCCACATGGACAGAAGCGCTGTCACCACAAAAATCGCTAGTACAGAAATACCCAGATGCCCTCTGGACATGGAGATGATCCACATGGCAATTTTCCGGTCCAGTTTCTGGATATGCAACGCCGTTGCTAGCGCAAAACCACCAAAAAACAGGAAAATGATAGGATCGGCAAAAGTGGCCAAAGCGGCTTGCGTGGTAATCGGAACCAGTTCTTCACCAGAGGCCATTGGCATGGCCAGCAATACCGCCATCACGGGGATGAGTAAAGCTGTAATCGTGATATGAATGGCTTCAGTCAGCCATAAGATACCGATAAAGGCTAAAAGGGCCAATCCTTTATTGGCATTCTGGTCATAGGGCAGGTAAAGATATAAACCATAGGCTACGATGGCTGCGACAAGAATAAGGATCCAGCCTTTCAGCAGTCCTTTGGGCATAGCATTGGTCGGGGTAGCTAGGTTGGTCTGAGTCATATGCTCTCCTTGCAAGGTGTTTATTTAGGTCATTTTTATATGCCAGCTTTGAATTTGTAATTTTGATTTGTTTAAAAAATATCCTATTTAAAGATACTATAACCAGATTGTTGCAATAATCCAGCACTTTGCCAGAGAGCATACAAGCCCAAACCCAGAAGTAAAGCCAGGACAATCCATTTGAAGTGCTGCTGAGATAAACGATGGCGTATTTTGCCTCCAATCCAGACACCAGCAAGGGCGAATAAGCTGATCCCGATCAGAATATGCTGTTGATGGGTTTCCAGTGTGATCAGAATTGGAAAAAGTAAAACCAGCTGGATCAGTTTACCGGCAATGAAATTGAGATTACTGATAATGACAATATCTGTTTTAGAGAGTTGGCAACTCATCAGATACATCATCAGAAAAGGTGCCATGGCATTGGTTGCACCTCCAATAATGCCGGCCAGTAAACCAAAACAGAGCATGCTGGAAATATGCGGACTAACTTGTAAGGGGCGTGCCCGTAACTGGTCCAAGACATAAAATACAATCACCAGACCCAATAACAGTTTTAAATAAGCCTCATTTAGCCAAAGTAATAGCTTGACCCCGAGTACACTGCCGACCAGGCTACTAAGCATTAATGGCCAATAACGTTTTATATAATAGCCAATACTATTCAACAGGCTATGCGCAGGGTCAGCATTCAGCATGATCAGATTCAGCAGCAGACAGGGCAGAATGACAAGGGTAACCGCGATGCTAAGCGGATATGCGCTGGACAGAACAGCCGTACTCATCATAGGAAAGCCAAAGCCGCTTAAACCATGCAGCAGGGCTGCGACGGCACAGAGCCACAGCATCATCCATTCTGCCTGAGTCATGTGAAATCCATTTCAAAAATTGGAATCTTGAACTTATCGTGAATTCAACTGAGAAAGAAAGTGAAAAGCTGTAATACAGCAAAGAAATAACAAAAAAGATAGGCAAAAAAAAGCCACGATAACTTGGGGAAATTACCGTGGCATCAAAATTTCATCCCATTTAACCGGGGTGAAAGAGGAAGCTCTGCGATGAAACTGGTTAAGAACGCTTGTTAAAAATGACTGTACAGCTTAATAGCGTTTATCCTGATTTACTGTACGTACAGGATTTTGATAGCCCTGAGGTTGATGAACGCTGTCATGATCAATTCTGTACTGTTTTTTCGGCATGATTAACCACAACACCAGATAAACCAAAATACCCGGGAATGCGGCACTCATGATTGAAATCACCACAAAAATCAGACGTAATAAATTTGCGTTCCAACCAAAACGTTCAGCAATACCACCCATCACACCTGCAATCATGTTTGAGCGGTTAGAGCGATATAAACCAACATTGGCCATTAAAATCTCCTGATTAAAAATAGGTGTGAATCCTAAAACTGGATCCATGCTTAAAGAAATGGAGTTTACTTAAACTTTTTAAAGTGCTGATTACAAATAAAATCGTTAAGTAATGTTAATAAAGATTAAAACCAGATCTAAGAGCTACTAACATAGTGAAAATTCTATTGAACTCTTGTGTAAAGTTCATCAGCTTTGCTGTGTGCTTTTTGCTCGCCATGTTTCCTATTTAGGTTTATTAAAAATGAAATTGGATGTATCACGTTGTACATTAAGCAGTTTTTTTAAATGTAGCCTGATGTTGGGGAGTGTGGTGATTTTGCAAGCCTGTGATCAGCAGCAAGTCAAACCTGAATGGGAAAGTCAGGCGACCTCAGAAGAGGGCGTTAAAATTTCCACTGCCAATACGAAGGCCGATGTAGTGACTGTCAGCGCCAAATCCTTAACTCAGGTCGCAGGGCAGGCGACTGTTCCGGTAGAAGCTGATTTAAACCCTCGCACTGTGCCAGAGGATGCTAAAGCATTTATTGGCCGCTATCATACTGAAATCGATTGTGATGGCCGCTTTGCGCCTTGTACTGAAGGCAAGGCAGAATTTATTTTGACTCTGATGCCGGATGGTACGGTGCATCGCAGCATTTTACAGTATGGCAAAGTATTTATTGATAATACCAAAAACAGCACGGCTCACAATATCACCTACCGTAAAGACCGCTGGTTTATCAATCCGGAACGTACCGATGTGGTGGTGAATCGCAAAGAAGGGGCGAGCTTTTACTATAAGATTAAAGATTCAAATCACTTGGTCATGAATCTGGAAAAAATCTATAGTGAAAAGGAAAGAACCAACCGGGAATTATTTGATCGCGGTTATCCGGCACCTTCAAAAGCCTATGAACTGGTCAAAGACACATCCTTTCATATTCAANNACATTCTAAGGAAAGAATGGTGGGTCGTCCGCGATTCGAACGCGGGACCAACGGATTAAAAGTCCGCTGCTCTACCAGCTGAGCTAACGACCCTGAGGAATAAAAATGATGACCATTTTTATGACGCAAGAGTGTGGTGTACTTTTACGTGATCCTTTCGGAAGATGGTGGGTCGTCCGCGATTCGAACGCGGGACCAACGGATTAAAAGTCCGCTGCTCTACCAGCTGAGCTAACGACCCATCAAGGAATATCAAATAAGTGGTGGGTCGTCCGCGATTCGAACGCGGGACCAACGGATTAAAAGTCCGCTGCTCTACCAGCTGAGCTAACGACCCTGAACCATCATTCAAACCAGGTTTGAATGTGCAGTGCAAGTCAAGCTAAATAGCTTAAAGCACCACTTTGTTTGATGGAGCGTATTGTAGCAAGATCTCATTTCAGCGCAAGCAAAAAATAACAAAGTTGCCCATGTTTGATTATAAATACAACAATTATGCTTTATCTAAACAAAAAATAGGCAACTTCAGTACTTAGAAGCGATATTGATAGGCCTGTATATTGGCAAAAATCTCTGCGGTGAGCTCAGAATATGCCGTTGCACTTGGCAATAATACCAGCAAGCGTTCATCGGTTTTACTCGGATCAAATGCTTGCTCTTTCAATTTATTTTTCTGGTATTTAAAGGTACCTGTAGTTTCAACCTGCTGTTGTATACGTAAAAATACCGGTATCGCATAAGCTGGCAAGCATTTTTTAAAGCAAGCGGCCATGGCTGCTAAATCTGCATCATCCAATTTTACATCGGGTTGCAGGGTAATCGCGGCCATACCGGCACGACCATTGGTATTGGGAATTTCCACGCCATAGACCACTGCTTCAACGATTTTGTCATACTCAGTCAGCATATTTTCCACTTCAGTGGTGGAAACATTTTCACCTTTCCAGCGGAAAGTATCGCCTAAACGATCGACAAACTGCGCATGACGGAAGCCGATATTGCGCACCAGATCTCCGGTATTGAAATAAGCATCACCTTGGGTAAATACATCCTGCATGATCACTGACTTGTTTTTTTCCGGATCGGTATAACCATCAAAAGGTGAGCGGCGGGTAATTTTACCAATCAGTAAACCGGTTTCGCCTTTTTTCACCCTTTTGCAATGGCCTTTAGCGTCCCGTACCGGCTCATTTTTATCTTTATCAAAGGCAATAATCGCATACGGTGTGGGTGAGAAACCGACAGTATTGTCAAAATTGAAAATATTGCTAAAACCGACATTGCCTTCACTAGAGGCATACAGTTCCAGCACTTCCTGAATGCCAAAACGGGATTTAAATTTATCCCAGATATTTGGGCGCATGCCATTCCCAATCATCTTAGTCACGCGGTGACCTTTTTCCAGTTCAGATGGGGGAGCATCCATCAAATAGCGGCACAGCTCACCGACATAACCAATCGCAGAGGCATCAAATTTTTGCACATCCTTCCAGAAAGAAGAGGTCGAAAATTTACGGCGAATAGCCAGGGTGCTGCTCCCTGCAATGACACCGCACCAGCACACCACCATGCCTGTGGCATGATAAAGCGGCAGGGTACAGTACATCACATCATCTTTATTAAGATTCAGCACATGCCCATAGGTGCCATAAGCCAGCGTCCAGCGACCATTGGTAAAGATCACCGCTTTAGGTAGACCCGTGGTGCCCGAGGTGTAAATATAGAACAGCCCGTCTTTGCCCTGTACCGAATGAGTAGTTGATGGATTGAATTTGGGAGCAAGATCGGTTTTTTCAGCCAGGTTGATAAAGCCTTCAGGCGCCTGACCCGGATCGGCTTGAGTGTTTTGATCTGCAAACCAGTGCAGGCGGTCACTGCTAATATTCAGTTCATTACGAATCTCGTTGACTGCATGACGACACTCTTCACCCACAATCAGGGCAATCGGTTTGACCAGATTGATACTGTGCGTCAGCACCTTGCCGACTTGAGAGGTATTGACCAGAGCGGTGGTCACACCCAGTTTAGCCAGACCAATCACGCTGGCAATCAGCTCAGGGCGGTTCTCGACCATGACAGCAACAACATCACCTTTCTTGGCGCCCAAGGATAGATAGAAATGGGCAATCTGGTTGGCCCAGGCATTGAGAGCAGCATAGCTATAGCTTTGCTCTTCAAAACGCAAGGCAATGCCTTCCGGGTTGCGCTTGGTGGCTTTTTCAAAAGCCAGACCCAGGCCGGCCGGTGTGTTCGGAGTACGTAAATATGCCTGTCTTAGACCAGTGAGCAAATTGGGCACTTTGGTCAAAAAAGCCGGGATTTTGGCAGCGACATCTGCAATCCCAATCAGATCGTGTGGTTTCATTTGGGTCATGAGAATCCTATTTATTTTTCGTATCCGATACGTTCAATTTATATACAGTAGACGAGCTATCCATCTTTTAGCGTTAAAACACTAGTGCAATCAACCTATTCTGACTAAATCTAGCAAAAAAAAACCTAGTCATCGAAATGACTAGGTTTTTTTAGATGACTGCAATTGAGCAAATTATGATTCAGTTGCAGTATTGGCTTTTTTCGGTGGACGACCACGTGGACGACGTGGACGAGCAGCTTGCTTCTCCGCTTTTTCAGCTTCGCTGGCTTCAGTGTCCTCTGTTGTTACTTCGGCCTGATCCTGGGCTTCTGTAACAGGAGCTTCTGATTCAGCATTTGCTTCAACTGGCGCAGCATCTTCAGGTTGAGCTTCAGTGACTGGAGTCTCTTCTGCAGGAGCTACATCTACTGGTGCCGTCGTTTCAGTCGCTTGTTCAGCTGGCTGAGCATTTACGGTTTCTTCAATAGCGATTTCAGTGGCTACTGGAGTTTCAGTTGCCGCTGCTTCAGCAGACTCTGCTTGCGCTTCTGCTGCTACAGGTGCTTCTGGCGCAGTTTCAATTGCCGGAGCTGTTTCTACTTTAGCCTGTTGCTTGGCTTGTTGCAGGGCCTGTTCTGCAGCCTGCTTAGCCAGACGGCGACGCTCACGTGGATCGTTTGCGACACGTTTGTCCGACACCGGTTTTGGTGGAGTCAGGTCCAGAACTGGAGCAGGCTCTGCTTCAACCTTGGCTACGGTCACTTGAACATCACGGGTGACCGGTTTTTTCTCTGTGGCAGGCGTTGCTGCAGCCACCAGACTCGCGTTGTACTCTTTTGTGAACTTCTCTAGAGCACGGTTGAAGGTTGGCAATAAACCAAACTGTTCAATCAGTACGGAGCAGTCTTCACCATAAACATGGCGAATCAGGCTACCAATAGTGAACTGACCCAAAGTTGGTACTTGTGACGGAGTCAATTTCTGAACTGTAGCCTGTTGAGGCTGTCCTTCACGTTGCTGACGACGACGCTGACGCGGATCGTTGCTGGCACGTGGTTTTTCAGCACTTGATTCTTCAGCTGGCACAATTTCTTCAACAGGGGCTGTCAGTGCAGCTTCCACTACATTTTCAGCAGCGGCTTCTTCAACTGGCGCATCTGCCGGTGCAGTCACTTCAACCGTTGGCGTTACAACTGCAGCATTGTCATTCAATGCCACGATTTCGCTTTTCGCCTGGTCAATATTCACGACCATGGCTGTTGGCATCACGTCTTGACGTGGTGCATCGACCAACTCAACACGAAGCTGCTTGTCATTGACTGCTGGCGCTTCAACGACTGCAGGTGCTACTTGTTGAGCTTGCTCATTCAGTACGCTTGGATCGCGGTGGCGATTTGGACGTTCCTGACGTGGCTGGTTACGGCGGTCACGACGTGGCATTGCCTGTTGTGGCTGTTGTTCATTGTTTTGAACATCATTTTGCTGAGATGGCTCGTTATGATGCTGACGGCGAGAATTACGCTTGTTTTCACGTGCTTCATGACGTTGTTCTTGACGAGATACCTGAACCACTTCTTCATGCACCTGATGTTGCTGAGGAGCGGAAGCTTCAGACTGAACCTGCTCACGCGGTTCTTTGTGCTTCGGATTGCGTGGTTTTTTGTTGTTATGACGTGGTGCTCTTTCATCACGCTCTGCCGGTTTTTCAGCATCACGTTCCTGTTTTTGCGCTACAGTCGAGGGTGCCAGGTAAGCATTGCTGCTTGCCGGAGCAACTGGTTGAGACACTTGCTGTGGAGCAGGTTGTGCCACCGGTGCAGACAATTGACCGAACTGACCACGGCTCACCGCACCGCCATTGATCATTTGTTCAATCGCTGCAGCTGCATTGTTGGCAGTACGCGATTGATCAACAGTCACTGCCTGTTTTTGAACAAACAGGTTTTCTAACCAGGCACATGGGCTAGATGCAGGAGCAGCAACTTGTGCTTGGGCAGGAGCTTGTTGCGCAACAGGTGCTTGCTGTGCATTTTGGTTTTGCTGGTTACGGCGTTTATTGTTTCTGCCGTTGTTTTGCTGTTGAGCAGGCGCTGGGGCAGCAGCATGCGTATGTTGTTCTTCTTCTAAATGCCATTCAGATGACTCATAGCCCAACTCTTTTTCACTTGAACGAGTTGCTTCAGTACGTTCATAGCTGGTTGGTGCAAAGCCTTCGGCATTATAAGTGATTTCATAATGCGGTGTTTCCAGATGCGGGTGAGGCAACACAGTCACACGTACATTTGAAGTCTGTTCTAAATACACCAAGGTGTGACGTTTTTCATTCAATAAGAAGGCAGCAATTTCGACTGGAACTTCGACTTGAACTTCACCATGACGTTCACGTAGCGCGATCTCTTCCACTTTACGCATAATCGAAAGTGATAAAGAACGCAGGTCACGGACCATACCGGTACCATGACAGCGTGGGCAAACGTAGCCAGTCGCTTCTTCAAGAGAAGGACGCAGACGTTGACGGCTCATTTCCATCAAACCAAAACGTGACAATTGACCGAACTGAATACGGGCACGGTCACTTTGAGTGGCTTCACGCAGCTTCGCTTCCACCATACGCTGGTTGCGGTCTTTGGTCATGTCGATAAAGTCGATCACCACCAGGCCACCGATATCACGTAAACGCAATTGACGCGCGATTTCTTCTGCCGCTTCAATGTTGGTGTTTAACGCGGTGTCTTCAACGTCGCTACCGCGAGTCGATTTTGCTGAGTTAATGTCGATGGACACCAGAGCTTCAGTTTGGTCGATCACGATCGAACCGCCCGAAGGAAGTTTTACTTCACGTTCATAAGCAGTTTGAATTTGACTTTCAATCGCGAAATGCGCGAATAAAGGTTCATTTAAGGTATAAGTTTTCAGTTTTTCTAACTGACGTGGCATTAC
>DFCG01000061.1:18977-19527 GCA_002367455.1 Acinetobacter sp. UBA3060
CATTGGCGATGGACCTGAACTTGCAGTGCTCTGGATTTGTGCCCAAAGGTCTAACAAGTGCTGTAAGTCGAGTTGCAATTCTTCTTGTGAACGACCGATCCCGGCAGTACGCACAATCACACTCATACCACGTGGCACGTTCAGTGTTGCCAGCATTTCTTTCAGTTCTTCACGCACTGAACCAGAAATCTGACGGCTGATACCACCACCTTTCGGGTTGTTTGGCATTAATACCAAATAACGGCCAGCAAGTGAGATAAAAGTAGACAGGGCAGCGCCTTTGTTGCCACGCTCTTCTTTTTCCACCTGAACCAGAAGTTCGGTGCCTTCAGTGATCAGTTCACGGATATTTGAAGTTTGGCGAGGGTCGGCTTTGTAATATGAATTTGCGATTTCACGCATTGACAGGAAGCCTTGGCGACCTGCACCGTATTCAACGAATACAGCTTCTAAAGAAGGTTCAACGCGAGTCACGTGACCTTTGTAGATATTGGATTTTTTTTGTTCACGGGTACGATTTTCTAAATCAAAATCGTAAAGACGCTGACCA
>DFCG01000061.1:19619-19842 GCA_002367455.1 Acinetobacter sp. UBA3060
AGTTTACGTTTAAAAACCAACAAAGTTGGCGACATATTTTTTAAGACAAACTGATTTATGTACCTGAGGTACAATTAAACGCAACAGTTTGCTTTGTTTGCCGATATAATAAGCCTTCGGCGTGGCATAATTCTTTGGGGACCTTCCCGTATCATGTGAGTCTTTAATTGAACAATCAAGTTCAGAAAAATCTGAAATGATTCAACTTTTACTCACAAACGAT
>DFCG01000056.1:0-209 GCA_002367455.1 Acinetobacter sp. UBA3060
TTATTACGATTATCACCATCTGTTTCACCTATAAAAAAAGAGCCTTGCGGCTCTTATTTTAGATATCGTATTAACCGAAACGCCCGGTAATATAGGCTTCAGTCAACTGATGATCTGGCTGGGTAAAGACTTTTTCGGTCGAGTTGACTTCAATCAGATCACCCAAATGGAAATAAGCAGTACGATCTGATACACGTGCTGCCTGTTGC
>DFCG01000056.1:322-4537 GCA_002367455.1 Acinetobacter sp. UBA3060
GATTTACCACAGCCTGATGGCCCAATAAAAGCAATCACTTCATTTTCATAAATGTTCAGGTCAATGCCTTTAATCGCTTCCGCTTCACCATAGTACACATGCACATCAGAAGTACTAAGTTTCACATTCGTCGACTTCGCATCTTTTTTGCTGCTTTGCGTATCGAACTGGGAAACAAACGGAGTTGCTGGCTTTTGAGTCGCCTCATCCGAGGTGAATTGTGTCTGTTGTGGATTCACGGATTGATCCTTTTTTAAGGAGTTTTGAATAACAGTTGTGTTCATGATTCTGCCCCTATTACCAACGGACTTCAAACTTTTTACGTAACCAGATGGCCAGACTGTTCAAGCTGATCATCATGGCCAGAAGTACAATAATTGCTGCTGCGGTACGCCCTTCAAAGAAGTTACGCAACTCATTGCCTTGCCATAAGAAAATCTGTACAGGTAAAGCCGTTGACTGATCAAATGGTGTGGCTGGAACGCTGGCAACAAAAGCACTCATCCCGATTAATAACAATGGTGCGGTTTCACCTAAAGCCTGTGCGACCCCAATGATTGCGCCCGTCAAAATACCCGGTAAAGCCAAAGGCAAGACGTGATGAAATACTGTCTGGATACGCGAAGCACCGAGGCCCAAAGCTGCCTGACGAATCGAAGGTGGAACCGCTTTAAGTGATGCGCGTGTGGTGATGATTACAGTCGGTAAGGTCATCAGACTCAGCACCAGACCACCCACCAATGGTGCTGAGAGTGGCAAATGCATCCAGCCAATGAAGATCGCTGCACCCAATAGACCAAAGACAATCGATGGTACGGCTGCTAGGTTGTTGATATTGACTTCGACCACATCGGTAATCCAGTTTTTCGGAGCAAATTCTTCCAGGTAGATCGCGGAGGCCACCCCGATTGGAATCGAGATAAAGATCACAATCATCATCATGAACAGCGAGCCCATAAAGGCGCCTGCCAAGCCAGAAGTTGCTGGTGAACTGCGCGAGTCAGGACTGGTGAAAATATTGGTATTGAAACTATTTTCAATCACACCAGAGGCTTTCATCTCGTCCGCCACCTGACGTACTTCAGGACTAAGCTGCTGCTGTTCATCAGGAAGATCACGGTCAATATTTCCCGCTAGCCAGACATCGACATTGGCATCCGCCAGAATTTTCACTTCCTTGCTTTGACCAACCAGACTCGGATCATTCATGACCATGTCTCGCAAGCGGTACGCCTCAGAACTGGTATATAAAGAACCCAGTTCATCACGCTGGCTTTCCAGCTTGCTGTCTTTGGCAATCATGCCGTTGATAATCAGGGCATCCCAATCTACCATTCCCACTTCGGTCTGCCATGCGATAAAGCGATCTTCAAACTGTGCTGGAGATTCTCCTGCAGCTGGCTTCGGTTTTGGACCAATATCCACAATGGCTGGATCGAAATGAATCGGTAAACTCATGCTGCTTTGCCAGAATGCAGGCAAACCTTTGGATAAAATACTCCCGAACAGCAATACCACAAAGAACAGACCTGCCAGTACCGCAGAGAAACCAAATAAACGGAAGGTTTTTTCTTTACGATGACGTCGTGCCAAAGAGCTTTGAATGGTCTTCTTACGCTTTTCACGCAGCTCGGCGGCGATGGATGGATCAATACGCTGATCCACAGGCGTTGTATTTGAAGTACTCATTAGTCGTATTGCTCACGATATTTACGCACGATGATCAGTGCAACAATGTTCAAACCTAAGGTAATGACGAATAGCGTCAATCCTAGTGCAAAGGCTACCAGTGCTTGTGGACTAGCAAAATCAGTATCGCCAGTTAACTGATTCACGATGGTAATCGTGACCGTAGATACGGCTTCAAGCGGATTGGCATGCAACTGCGGACTGTTCCCGGCTGCAAGAACCACGATCATGGTTTCACCAATTGCACGTGACGCTGCCAACAGGAACGCACCGATAATACCCGGTAGGGCTGCGGGTAAAACCACCTGACGAATCGTTTCAGATTTGGTCGCCCCCAAGCCCAAAGAACCATCACGTAAGGCACGCGGCACCTGAGTGATGATGTCGTCTGACAAAGAAGATACAAATGGAATGATCATGATGCCCATGACCAGACCGGCGGTCAGCGCACTGGTGGCATTAATTTCGAGTCCGACCAGAGCACCCATGCTTTTAAGGAATGGACCGATGATCATCAAGGCAAAGACACCATAGACAATCGTAGGAATACCCGCCAACACTTCAATTGTAGGTTTTGCCCAAGAGCGGAATCGCGGTGAAGCGTATTCTGCCAGATAGATCGCAATCATCAGGCCAACCGGAACTGCAACTAAAAGTGCGATCCCGCTGACCATGAGCGTGCCCCATAACAGTGGCAATAAACCATAACTGCCTTCAGCACTGCCAGAGGTACTAAATCCCGGGTTCCATTGGGTACCAAAGAAGAAATCCAGTGGGCTGACGAAGCTGAAGAAACGCATTGCCTCGCCAAACATCGACATCACAATCCCGAGAGTGGTCAGAATCGCCACACCTGAACACAATGCCAAGCCGATATTAATCATTTTTTCGACTTGGTTACGTGCACGGAATTCCTGGCTAATATGTTTCTTGGCCCAGACCAGACCGGCCAGCGCAGCCGAAATCACGACTGCCAATTTGGCAAAGGTACCAATGGTCGAGAATTTAGCCAACTGTTCTGCTGCTGCAACTTCATAGGCTGCAGGTGTATCACTGACCCCGAAACCTGAGGCAAGTGCCTGAACGCGATCAATCACAACACTCAGACTTGCCGGATCCAGACTGGCCGAAACATTTTCTGGTAAATGGTTGAGTACCACCTGCTCCAGAAAAGTGGGTTCCACCATATTCCAAACAATCAAAATTAAAAACGCAGGGATACCACACCATAGTGCAACCAGGGCACCATAATATCCGGGACGCGAGTGTAAGTTTGCAGAATTGCTTCCCTTACCTGCTAAGCTACGGCTTTTACTTAATCCGATTTGATAGGCTATGGCCATGATGGCCAATAACACACCTATAAGTAGCAGATTCATGTATTCTCCACTGTTTTTTCAATTTTCATGGTTTGAAAAAACTTGTTTATCGCAAAAAGCCGATGGTAGGTTGACCCTACCACCAGCGTTTTCAAAATCATTTATTACTTCACAACAACCGCTTTACCAGCCTTGAAATTTGCCAGGACTGCCGCACGTTCTTTATCAGACATTGAAATCAGACCTGCTTTTTCCAGCTTAGAGCCTTTGCCAGATACTTTCTTGTTCAGGAAGTATTCTGTGAACTGCGGTAAGCCTTTGATCGATTTCAAGTGCTCGCCTTTCACATAGAAGAACAATGGACGTGATACCGGATAAGCACCATTCAAGATGGTCTTTTCAGAAGGCGCTACATTGTTCACCGTAGCAACACGTAGACGGTCACGGTTCTGGTCATAGAAACCTAGGCCAAACACACCTACCGCACTTGGAGAAGTTTTTAAACGTGCCAATGTTTCGGTATAGTCACCGGCAATCTCAACCACACGGCCATCTTTACGGAATGTTGTACAAGCTTTTTTCTTAGCATCTTTGTCTAGAGACTTAATTGCAGCATACGTTTCACAACCTGCATCCACCATTTTCTCCTGGAAGACTTCGCGCGTACCATGATTCGACGCAGGAATTACCAGGGTGATAGGTTCATTCGGAAGTGCTTTGTCAATTTGGTTCCAACGCGTGTACGGGTTAGCGACCATTTTTCCATTTGATGGAAGTTGTGCAGCAAGTGCAGCGAAGACATGTTGTGGACGCANNGAAGAGTTTGCGATATCAATCGTGTTATCACCCACGCCATTACAGAACTGCTTTAAACCACCTGAAGAACCGCCAGAACCGACAACTGGTGTTTTAAACTGTGGAAAAGTATTACCGAATTCTTCTGCCACGATACTGGCATATGGAAGTACAGTTGAAGAACCTGCAATTTGGATGGTGTCACGTGCTGCGTGTGCAGTCGTTACAGCAGTTGCCCCGGTTACTGCTAATGCTAAAGCTATATTTGTAAAGCGCATTCTAGTATCTCTCTCATTTATGCAAATTTGGAGTACACCACTTTTTATTCAGTTTTGTACTTCTTTCGATACCTGCATTTTGATTTTAGAATATGACAGATAAGTTACAGCTTTATTACGATTTAGTGATTTTT
>DFCG01000056.1:4665-4913 GCA_002367455.1 Acinetobacter sp. UBA3060
GATAAATCCTGCTCCCCAGTTTTACATAAGCCTATGACAAATAAATAACAGGCCAAACGGGATTCAGACCTTCCGTGTTTTTGTGAGGAATTTCGATCTGGGAAAGGACCTTTTTTTATTTTTAAGCGCACAAAAAAGGAGATCATTTCGATCTCCTTTTTTTCACACCACCATCACTTATGCAATGGGTGGCGTATAAGTACCGTCAGCGATTGAATCTTTGATACGATCCGCTTCTGCAAGCACTA
>DFCG01000056.1:5143-5402 GCA_002367455.1 Acinetobacter sp. UBA3060
AGAATCAGTGCACCACCCCATGCCGCATCGATGTGCATCCACGCGCCATATTTATTGGTGATTTCACGAATTGCTTTCAATGGATCAATCGCGCCAGCATCCGTTGTACCCGCAGTCGCTACCACACATGCCACGATCTTGCCTTCAGACTGAAGGTGCGCCATGGTTTTTTCCAGTGCATCTACGTCCATCTGTGCATTCTCATTCACAGGAACAGTGACCACTGACTGGAAGCCCGTGCCCATCATCGCCATGTTCT